>JALWRV010000397.1 GCA_027080545.1 Parvularculaceae bacterium | reverse complement strand
TGCGGTCAACCCAGAAACGGATCTGGTTGAGGCAGACGAATATGAAATGCGCATGTCGATGCTGGAAACCGCCATGGAAAGCCTCAATGAGCGCGAACAAACCATTTTGAAAGAGCGCCGCCTCTCGGAAAAACCAAAAACCCTTGAGGAATTATCAGAAGTGTTCGGCGTCTCCCGCGAGCGCATCCGCCAAATAGAAGTCCGCGCCTTCGAGAAACTGCAAAAAATGATGAAAGAGCTAAACGACGAAGCCCATGGGAGTTAGCGCATAGAACACTCAAACAGCGCAAACTTTCTCGTGATCCCCGCGCCCGCGGCGCTCGCGCTTGCAAAAACAAAAAAGCGGGGATCCATCTTTGAAAGATTCAAATAAGTACGGTAAGCCCATCGACTTAAAGTCATCTCCCCCAATAACCATAGGGTTAAAAATTTAATGGCTCAATATGATTCCCCAAACTCATCCTGAGGTGCGAGCGTCAGCGAGCCTCGAAGGATGGAGGCAGGACAGAATCCAAATGAAAATTCAACCCTTTCATTGAGATAGAATAATAGCCCGCTAAAATGCAGGGTTAATCTCAAATCTCAATTTTCCCACTGGTACACAACATCAAGCAATTGACGGGTATTTTCATTTATAGCCTTAAATGATACGCTCAAACTTTAATTCTTCAAAAGGGGGGCGTTAAACCGAGATAGATTGTATGTAACGCATATTTCTCCAATGCTTTAAAATCAATCAAATCACAATCGGCGCTTATTAAATATGAACAAAAAAGACAATATACATATTAAAGAAATCACGGAAGAGGAATATAATAAATATTTACGATCAAATTTCAAAAAATTGGAAAAAGCACTCAATCACGCTCTTGATATCCGAAAATTCGAAATAGAACTATATTGGAAAAGAACCGCTTATTTTTGGGCCTTTATCGCTTTCGCTTTTGCAGGTTTTTTTGCCACACAGTCATCCGATACCGTCAACAAAGACGTTTTGAGCATTTTAATTTCCTGTGTTGGATTGGTTTTTTCTCTCGCATGGTTTCTAGCCAATAAAGCCAGTAAGAGATGGCAAGAAAATTGGGAAAAACATGTGGATTTATTAGAGAATGATGTTCACGGTCCTCTCTATAAAATCAACTTGAAAAGTGCAGATCTTGCGGAACAAGAAAACACCATAAATAAATTTATCACTGGTGCCGGCGACTATTCCGTTTCAAAAATAAATCAAATCACCAGCTTGTACATTACATTGGTATGGAGTGGCATACTTGGTTATTCTATTCATTCCATATCATACAACACCTCCAAATTTCTGTTATCTTTTTTTGTAATTCTCAGTTTACTTACTTGTTATTTATTTTTTAAGATCGGCAAAACCTCTGAAAAAACTCCCACTATAAAAGCCTTTAAGAGAGATAATAATTTTAAATAGAAATAAGAAGTTTAATATTATCAACTTATATTTTACTCACTTTGCCGCCGCCCTACCCGCCACCAAACCCATGGCCAGACAAGCAGAAAGCAAATAGCCCCCGGTCGGGGCATCCCAATCCACCATCTCACCCACGCAATAAACATTCGGGCGCGCATTCACCATCAAATTGTCATCGAGCGCTTCCCAAGGAACCCCGCCGACACTGCTAATCGCCCGCTCCATATCGGCAAAACCTGCCACCGTTAAAGGCAAGCGCTTCAACCCCTTGGGCAAATCCCCGCGCGCCTGCCCCGCCTCGCGCACCAGACTCGCTTTCGCCCCGCGCAGACCAAAGGCCTTACGCAACAGATTGGAAAAACTCTCTTTCTTCCCCGCCTGTTCAAGGCGTTTTTCCAATCGAGCCATCTGGCTGTCCGGCAAAAGATCAATCTCCAAAATCGGCTGTTCCCCCGCCGCCATTTTCTGCCGCAACGCCTCACTCATCTGATAAATGCCGGACCCTTCCAGCCCGGATTTCGTCACCACCGCCTCGCCCCGACTGCTCACATCCCCGACCCGAAACCGTACCCCCTTCAACGGTGCCCCATGAAAACGTTCAACAAAATGCGCCGACCAATCCACAAGCAATGCTCCATTGCTCGGCTGAAAAGGCAGCAACTTTATCCCCGCTGCCTCAAACCCTTTGCGCCATCCCCCATCAGACCCAAGCCGTGGCCAACTCCCGCCGCCACAAGCAAAAATTGCCCTGTCAGCTTTCACAAGAATATTCTCCCCCCCATGCTTGAACACCAAAGCCTCCCCCTCAAAACCCTGCCAAAAATGATTCGGGAAAAACTGCACCCCCGCCGCGTCCAATCGCCGCAACCACGCCCGCAATAGGGGTGATGCCTTCCACTGCTGAGGAAAAACCATGCCCGAAGAGCCTGTCTTAACCCCTATCCCCAGCCCCGCCATCCAGGCCGTGATGGCCTCTGGCGGAAAGGCGCGCAGGAACGGTGCCAAGCGCACGGCATCATCCCCATAGCGGGACAAAAACCGGTCCAACGGTTCCGAATGGGTAATGTTCAAACCGCTTTTCCCGGCCATGAGAAATTTGCGCGCCATTGTGGGCTTGGCCTCATAGACACAAACAGAAGCCCCCCTCTGGCTTGCGGCCTCCGCCGCCATCAGCCCCGCCGGCCCACCGCCAATGATGATAATGTCGCTCATGGAAAAAGCTTCTGCCACGAAATGCCACAAAAAGCTTGAATAAAAAAGCCGCCCGAAATTTCTTTCAGGCGGCTTGCACACTGGTTGCATCTTCAAACCCTATTAGCGTTCTTCGTTCCGCTTTTCAGAGTGCTATTCAGGGCACTATTCAGGGCACTATTCAGAGCGCTCGGCTTTTTTCGCTTTGCGCCTCTCGGCCATGGCGGCCCGCTCTTCAGCCGAAATAACACCATCCCCATTAGTGTCGATCTTGGCAAGGCGGGGCGATTCGGCGACGACAAATTCATCGCGAG
>JALWRV010000396.1 GCA_027080545.1 Parvularculaceae bacterium | reverse complement strand
CCGCTTCCATGCGCGATATAATATGTTCAACCGTGTCATCTCGGGTAATACATCCGATTTTTTCACCACTATCGGCCGCAGTGAGTATGCCGATGCCGGTCACCCCTAAATGGTCCCCATAAACATCGGCATAGAGGGTGCCGTTCACGGTCGCGAATGATTGCGCGCGGGTTTTCGTATTGGTCATATCCAGTATGACCCGGTCAAGGGGCTGTCCCGCCATGGCTTTCATGGCCGCGTCCATTTTCGGATCCAGCACTTTGCAGTTGGGACACCATTCGGCGGTAAAGCTGACCAAACTGACCTTGATTGTGGGGGGTGCCGCTTCGCCCCCTATGGCCATACCGCTAAGCCCGGCCACAAGGCCGACAATAATGAGAAAGAGAAAAGAGGAGATATTTTTTGCCATCGGGGCCTCCATATGCACGCGTATTGTTGTTATTAGCAACAATTTGCGTCTAAAAGAAGGTTTGGTGATTTCGGGTCTCCTTGTTTGAGGGTGTCAGTGCTTTCTTAAAAGGGTGGTCTGAAGGGCTTGCGCGGGGCCAGCCTGCCTGATAGCAAGCGCCGCCTGAGCGGCCTATATTGCCATACTTGTCTACGAGCCATAGGAACAGAACCCATGAACATTGATCAGATTGCTGCTGGGGAAAAGCCGCCCCAAGATATCAATGTCATTATAGAGGTGCCCTTGGGTGGGGAGCCGATCAAATATGAGGTGGACAAGGCCTCCGGTGCGATGTTTGTGGACCGCTTCCTTTATACCTCCATGCATTACCCTTGTAATTACGGCTTTATCCCGCACACTCTGTCGGGCGATGGAGACCCGGTAGATGCGATGGTCATCGGCAATCGGGCGCTGGTGCCCGGTGCGGTGGTGCGGGCGCGCCCTGTGGGGGTGTTGATGATGGAAGATGAGGCCGGTTTGGATGAGAAAATCCTCGCGGTCCCCCATCGGGCCTTGACCCAATATTATGACAATATTGCCACCTGGCAGGATGTGCAGCCGACCTTGCTGCACCGGATTAGCCATTTCTTCGACCATTATAAGGACCTAGAGCCTGACAAATGGGTCAAGGTGCTGGGCTGGGAAAGCCAAGAGCGCGCCGAACAATTGATTTTGGATGGCTTGAAAACAGCGAAAAAGACCGATGCATAAAGCTGATAGGTAAGGCGCAGCCTGTGTCTAAGGCTGTCGAGGGGGTTGGCGCACCATGAAAGTCAGTCCCAAACAGTGAATTTTGTTGATTTTATTGTCGGGTAACGGCACTTTCCCCTCCATTCAAACGCCGGTGCGCAAAATAGCGCCTTTGATGCCGGATTAAACGATTATTCTGAGGAGGAACTCGAAAATGGGCCTTATATTGGGACTCATCATTATCGCCGGATTATTGGCGTGCCTATATGGTTTCGTCACTGTCCGTTCGGTGATGGCCCTGCCTAGGGGCAATGAAAAAATGCAGGAAATTGCGGCGGCCATTCAAGAAGGCGCGCAAGCCTATTTGAACAAGCAATATACAACCATCACCATTGTCGGCGGGGTTGTGTTCATTTTGCTGTTCCTTCTGTTCCGCGATTGGGTATCTCCCGTTGGCTTTGCCATCGGGGCTATTCTGTCCGGTCTGGCGGGCTATATCGGCATGTTGGTTTCGGTTCGCGCTAATGTGCGCACCACAGAAGCCAGCCGTAAGGGCATCGCCGAAGGCCTATCCGTGGCGTTTCGCGCCGGGGCGGTTACTGGCATGTTGGTGGCAGGCCTCGCACTGCTAGGTATCGCGGGCTATTTCACCTTCCTGCATATGGGCCTTGGCATCGAGGTTGAGGGACGGCGCATGGTCAACGGCCTTGTGTCCTTGTCGCTTGGGGCGTCATTGATTTCTGTTTTTGCCCGTTTGGGTGGCGGCATTTTCACCAAAGGGGCCGATGTTGGTGGCGACCTTGTAGGCAAGGTCGAGGCTGGCATCCCCGAAGATGATCCGCGCAACCCGGCAACCATTGCCGACAATGTGGGCGATAATGTTGGTGACTGTGCAGGCATGGCCGCCGACCTGTTTGAAACCTATGTGGTGTCCATTGCCGCGACCATGGTGTTGGGGGCTATTCTTTATACCTCTTCTGCCAGTGATTTTATGCTCTATCCGCTGGCTATTGGCGGGGCGTGTATCATCACATCGATCATTGGCACCTTTGCGGTGCGCCTTGGTAAAGGTTCCAAAAATGTAATGGGGGCGCTTTATAAAGGCCTGATTGTTACTGGCGTTCTTTCTGTTGGCGCATTGTTTTTGGTTACCAATAAAATTTTTGGCGGTTTTGGTGCTATTGAAGGCACGGATTTTACCGGCATGAATTTGGTTGTTTCCGGTATTATTGGCCTGTTGGTAACCGGTGCCATTGTTTGGGCAACGGAATATTATACGGGCACGGAGTTTCGTCCGGTGAAATCGGTGGCCAAGGCTTCTGAAAGCGGTCACGGCACCAATGTTATTCAAGGGCTTGCGATTTCCATGGAAGCAACGGCTCTGCCTGTGTTGATCATTGTGGCTGGCATCATCGCGACTTTCCAGCTGGCAGGCCTTTACGGCATCGCCACGGCGGTTACCACCATGCTGGCTTTGGCGGGCATGATTGTAGCGCTGGATGCCTTTGGTCCGGTTACTGACAATGCGGGCGGCATTGCCGAAATGTCGGGCCTTGAAGGTGAAGTGCGTAACACCACCGATGCCCTCGATGCCGTTGGCAATACCACAAAAGCGGTGACCAAGGGCTATGCCATTGGTTCGGCTGGTCTTGGGGCGTTGGTGCTGTTTGCAGCCTATACCAAAGATCTGGAGCATTTTATTCACAACGCAAACCTGCCGGGGGCTGATGCCTCCTTCTTCCAAGGGTTGGTGTTCGATTTTTCTCTATCCAATCCTTATGTGGTGGTTGGTTTGTTCTTTGGTGGCTT
>JALWRV010000395.1 GCA_027080545.1 Parvularculaceae bacterium | reverse complement strand
GGTTCATCCTCTTAAACGAGGTCACCATCTGAAAATCGGTTTTGAATAGCCAAAACATGATGCGCTGGCCCGCTCTGGGCTGGCGCATTTTTGGCTTAAGCCCCTTACATTAAGCCCCTTTATTAAGTCCCGTATGATTTAAGCCCTTGAGGGTAGGGGATGATCGGCTAGGGTTCAAAAAGGGCTTTAACCGTAGGCTTTGTGAGGGCATAGTTACGAGAAATTCAGGCCAAGGGGGCTGCATTGCCGCATTTCCGGCTAAAAGGCCACTCAATATGGCGATGTGGGAATATGGCTATATGGGAAGGCCGATAGTAGGAAGAAAGCTAATAGGAAAGAATGCCAATAGGAAAGTATATGGTCGATTTTTCGGCTGGCTCGGTTTGTAGCGCCCTGTTTGGTGCCCGGTTTATAGAGGTAGAACATGACCCAATATTTTCAGACGCAACAAGCACGGCGCCCCTTGGGCCGCGCTAAAGCGGTTGCCCGCCCAAGCGCCCCAATCCGTCAGCTTTTGGCCCTTGGTCTGCTGCTGGCCATGGCGGGGTTTTACCTGCTCACCTCATCGGCGCAGGCGCAGGATTGGGGATCGCGCGAGCAACAATTGCAAGATCGGATTGCCCGCTTGGAAAGCGCGTTGCAGGATCTGCAAGCCAAGGTCTATTCGCTGGATAATGTGGGTGGTGAAGTGCCTTATGAAAATCGCTCTTATGGCGAGACTTATGCCACCGACGGGGGAGGCAGTAATCTGGCTTTGCGTCTCGATACCATCGAGTTGGAGATGCAAAGATTGACCGGGCGATTGGAAACATTGGCCTATCAAATTGATCGCCAACAAGAGCAATTGGACGCCCTAACCAAGGCCATGGAAAACGCCAATAATCGGCAGGGTGCCTATGGGGGGGCGGATATGGTCAGCTCTGGTGATGGCTTTGCCTCTGATACCACCAGCACCTATCCAACCCCGAGCATCGAAAGTGGCACCTATGGGGATATGGAAAGCTTGCCGGCCCCGCAAGATAGCGCCTCCGCACCGGAGACACGCGCCGATGGGGCCCCGCAAGACTTGACCAAATCTAGCCTGCCAGCATTGCCGTCTGATCCGGCAGAGGCCTATAGCCTTGCCCTTCAATCCTTGTTGGCTGGGCACTATGAGGAAGCCGAAACGGGTTTCAGTGCGTTTTTGCAGCAATTTCCCGATAATGAGCGGGCGCCTGATGCGAAATTTCGTCTTGGTGAGATCTATCTTGTGACCGGAGATTATGGACGTGCGGCGTCAACTTTTCTCGACCATATTCAAACATGGCCGAACGACGCCCGCGCCCCGGAAAGCTATTTGAAACTGGGCACCGCTTTTTCCCGGGCCGGAAAAACCGCTGAGGCCTGCCAAGTGTTTAACGCGTTGAAAACCAAATATCCGAAGGCGTCGGCTTCCGTGTTGCAACGGTTGCAAATTGAGCGTCAACGGGCCGGTTGTTGAGGCGCATGATTGTCTGACAAAGACCCCACAGAACGACCCTCTTTTTTAAAGCCTCCCACACATTCGGTGGAAGAGGCCGAGATGTCTTGTGTGAATAAAGACCAGTTCTGGTCAGCGTTTGCGCCTTTGTTGGCGGCACAAGAACAGCACAATCAAACCTCGTCTGGCCCTTTGGCGGTGGCTGTTTCTGGGGGGGCTGATTCCATGGCGCTGTTGTCTTTGCTTGAGCAAACGCGCGCCCAGCATCGGCGAGAGCTTTTGGTCTTGACTTTTGATCATGGGCTGCGGGCTGAAAGTGCCGGGGAGGCGGCGCGCATAGGTTCTTATTGTGGGGTGCATAATCTGCGCCATAAAATTTTGCTATGGCGTGGGGACAAACCCGCAAGCGGTGTGCAGGCGAAGGCGCGTGAAGCCCGCTATCGGGCGTTGTTGGGGGCAGCCCAGAGCGCCAAGGCCATCGCTCTTTTAACGGGCCATAGCGGGTCTGATCAGGCGGAGACATTTTTTGCCCGTCTGGCGCGTGGGTCCGGGGTTGATGGGCTCTCCAGCATGGCACCCACACGTTTGATGGCCGCCGGGGCTGGCGCGCCATTGGCCGTATTGCGCCCGCTCCTGAATGTCTCGCGGGCGGCCCTGCGCCAATATTGTTGTAACAACAATATCCCTTTCCATGATGATCCGTCCAATGAAGATCTCCAATTTGAGCGGGTGCGTCATCGCGCTCTATTGGCGGGGTTAGAGCAGCAGGGGTTTTTGTCGCAACAGGCGGTGCGTCGCACAATATCGCGCCTGCAAGCCCAATCAGCAGCGCTCCATGAGGCGTTGGCGATGTTAATGACCAAGAGCGACGGGAAAATAAATGATGATGGATCCATATCCCTTGATCGGCATGTTTTGAACCGCAGCGCGTCTCAAGAGGGGGCGACCAGTTTGGTTGCCGCTTTATTGCACACAATTGCTGTGGCGGTTGGTGGTCAACAATATGGTGGCGAGCGGGGGGATGGTCGGCTGTTTCTCAATGGGATGATCGCGAGCAAGAATGTCACGGGCGAGGGGGCGATCATGCGTGTGGACAAGGATAGACTCTGGTTGATGCGCGAACCGGCAAGCCTGTTGGGGCGTGCCGATGGGACCAAAGCCATGGCCCCTTTCTTGGCGGTGCCGGAGCAAGCCATGGTCTGGGATCGGCGTTTTATCGTTTTGCCCCGACGGGTGGGGGTTATCGCGCCCTTGGGGAAAATCATTAATGGTCCCTTGCTGCTGCGTGACCGGCTGGCCAGCCTACCGGCCCTATGGCCCCCAGAAAGGGACAATAAAGGACCTCAAGACGGTGTTTTTCCCATTGCGGTACCAAATTTTGTAAAAAACCTGTCAGAAATGGTGAATCAACCTTGGATAGCAGGGGCGACTGACCTAAATATAAGGTCCCTCGTGCCGGAACGGCTTTTGCAGCGCGTGGTAAGATTTTAACCCCTATCGGCCATAC
>JALWRV010000394.1 GCA_027080545.1 Parvularculaceae bacterium | reverse complement strand
GCTTTGACCATTGGTGGGCGGCGGATTGCCAAGGGCGAGATTATCACCATTGATGGGGCCAAGGGGGCTGTCTATGCGGGGGCGGTGAAAACGGTGGAACCTGAGCTTTCCGGCGATTTTGCCAAGCTGATGCAATGGGCCGACAAGGTGCGGCGCATGAAAGTGCGGGCCAATGCGGAAACGCCTTTGGATGCGAAAACAGCCCGGGGCTTTGGGGCCGAAGGGATTGGGCTGTGCCGCACGGAGCATATGTTCTTTGAGGCGGATCGCATTTTGGCGGTGCGGGAAATGATTTTGGCGGAAGATCGCGCCGGACGTGAAGCGGCGCTGGCCAAATTGCTGCCCATGCAGCGCAGCGATTTTGTGGAACTGTTTACGGTGATGAGTGGCCTGCCGGTGACGGTGCGTTTGTTGGATCCGCCCTTGCATGAGTTTTTGCCCCATAGTGATGAAGAGATTGAGGATATAGCCAAGGCGTCGGGGCTTGATGCCACCAAATTAAAAGCCCGGGCTCATAGTTTGAAAGAGTTTAACCCCATGCTTGGCCATCGCGGCTGTCGGTTGGCGATTTCCTATCCGGAGATTTATCAAATGCAGGTGCGGGCGATTATGGAAGCGGCCTGCGCGGTGGCGAAAAAAACGGGCGAAAAAGTGGTGCCGGAAATTATGATCCCGCTCGTGTCCAAGCGCAAAGAGCTGGAGATTTTGAAAGCGGATATTGACGCCGTGTGCAGCCAGATTTTGCAAGAGCAGGGGGTGGCGCTTGATTATCTGGTCGGCACCATGGTGGAATTGCCTCGGGCCGCCTTGGTAGCGGATGAGTTGGCGGTAGAGGCAGAGTTTTTCTCTTTCGGCACCAATGATTTGACCCAAACCACATTTGGCTTGTCGCGCGATGATGCGGGATCGTTTTTGCCAGACTATCAACGGGCGGGCATTTTTGAAAAAGACCCCTTTGTAACCATGGACTTGAAAGGGGTCGGGGCGTTGGTGGAAATTGCCACAGAAAAAGGTCGCAAGAGTAGGGCGGACATCAAGCTTGGCATTTGCGGTGAACATGGGGGCGACCCCATTTCAATCAATTTTGTGGAGACTCTCGGTCTGGATTATGTGTCCTGTTCAGCCTATCGGGTGCCGATTGCGCGGCTCGCCGCAGCGCAAGCGGCGTTGAAGAAAAGCGAATAAGCGCAGCCCGGTTGTTTTGTTGGGTGGGGTCAAAGCAAACGGTCTTTTCATCAGGGTGATTATTTTGGAGATGGGTCCCCGCTTTCGCGGGGATGACGGAGGAAGGGTGTGAGGCAAAGAAATGGACGCTCGAAAGCGCCCATTTCCGTGGTAGACCCGCAGCTTTGCCCAAGTCTTAGGCGCCTATACAGGTGCCGTTCGCGTCACAATAGGCGATCTGGCTCTTGATACGTGGCCAACGGATCTCCTTTTTGTGGAATGTGAAATTTTCCGAACGATAGCCGGAAATGGTCGAGGTGAAAGGGTAGGTGACCTCAACCACGATAAGTGATTGCCCGCTTGCCAACAGGGATACGCCGCTGGTTGTATTGTTGGCTGAAGGCAGGGAAGTGTAGCTGGTGCCCGGTGCGTAAACCTCATTCATATCCTGATTGAGGCTCCATGCCACCACCGGCGCATCATTATTGCTTGGATCCGGCACGATGCTCATGAGGGTGAAGGTCGCACCCGTGATGCCATAGGGCGATAGGATATTATTGACCGCTGTGAACATGCCCTGCGCGTCTGCGTAGGTTAGGGTATATTCGCGACTGGCCAAGTCGGCCAAGGTGCTGGCGGCCATGGCTACTTTGCGGTTGGCGGTCAGCGCATCGGATAGTTCCACAATGGAGAAGAACATCAATACCACTGTGGGGGTCAGCAAGGCGAACTCCACCGCCGCAATGCCTTTGGTATCTTGACCAAACCGTTTGACCCGAACTTTGAATCTATCGAAAAACTTTTTCACGAATATATCCCCCTAAAGTGTCGTATCAACGGTGCCGTCGGAATAGGGCTCGTTGCGAATGATGGCGACGGAAATGATTTTCCGGCGATTGCCCGAGGTGCGGGATAGTTTCATGCCCAGTGCCGGGTTAAAGGTGCGCACCAGATAGCAAACCCGGATGCGGACGATAGAAAGCTCTTGGCCCGGCTCATAGGCTTGCAGGTTATAATCATAATTTGTGTCTGACGGGCAGCTCGCAGAGGACAAATCATTATTCAAGTCAGAAAAGCTGTTGAAGGTTTTGACATCCACCGCCAGATTTTGCGAGCAATTGCCAAACCATTTCAACGGATCGCAAATGGTTTGATAAAAACAATCTTTGCCAGTTTGGCAGCCAACCGTTGTTGAGGCTTGATAGCTGGCCGAAGGGGCTGCGCCAACACGGATGGTGCGAGCTGCCCGGTTGGCGACATCTTCAATCACCGCTTGTTGGTAGTAGAAATAGCCAGACTCGAAAATGGAGAAAATGAGACCAAGGAACAGAGGCGCTAACATGGCAAATTCAATGGCCGTCGAGCCGGACTGATCCTTGCTAAAGAACTGTCTCTTTTGTGGTTTGGGCTGATTTAAGCGTTTCAACATTCCCATTTCCCCTATCGTGATATGTGCAAATTCACGAGATTATCCGTGATTTGACGGAACGCATCTTGTAATTGTGCAGCGTTTGATGCGGAATAATAATCATCCACAGAGCTGGCGCAGGCTTTCAGCATGGTTTCCTGATTACCCCCTGATGCGATGCCGTAACCAACCGTATAGACCTTGATGCCTTGCGCACGCATACGGGCACAAATGCGTAATGTTTTGTTGGTGAACTCTTTGGTGTGTTCGGACCAGATCTTACTATCGACTGAACCACCGGGGCGGTTGCCGTCATAGTTTAGATTCAAGCGATTTTGCTGTCCATAGCCATAGGGGGAATAGAAAGAGTGGTTATGGGTATCATCAGAGGCGAAAGTATTTTCCCCGT
>JALWRV010000393.1 GCA_027080545.1 Parvularculaceae bacterium | reverse complement strand
GCGGGGTATTATGGATATGCGCACCTTTGAGGTTTTAACCAAATCTCAGATTGACTTTAAAGATGGCGAATATGTCTTTGAGACTAAAGTCCGCAATCCCAAAACGGGCGAGTTGGAAAAACAAGACTCGCTAACCTGGAATTCGGCTGAGCGCTACTCCGTTGACGTGGTCGCACGGGATGAAGAGACGGGAAAATATTTTGTCCTCACGGACCAGTTTTCCGATCATGTTGAAGCCTATCTTTATGATGCGGCAACACAGAAATATGATGAGGGGGCGCTGGTCTCGAATCCGGATTTTTCTATCGAGGGGCTTATTTTTGGTAGCACCGCTAGTGATTTTGGAAAGCTAATTGGCTTTGCCGTTGGCACGGATGCAGTGAAAATAGAATATCTTGATCCGGAATTATCCGCTGTGCAGGCAGCTTTCCAAAAGAACTTTCCCGGCAAGAATGTGCGTATCGCCGATTATAATCAGGACCGCTCGAAAATTCTGATTGAGGTTGAAGCATCTGATATGCCGCCGCGTTATTTCATCTTGAAAAACAAGCGGAGCACCACCTATCTCGGTTCAGCGCGCCCTTGGTTGAAAGATCATGCCTTTTCGAAAACCGAGCTGGTCTATTATCCATCGCGCGATGGGCGACAAATTCCCGGCCTGTTAACATTGCCGGTTGGTTGGCAAGAAGGCGATACGCCGCCACCTGCAATCGTACTGCCTCATGGAGGACCATGGGCCCGCGATTATGCAGATTGGGATATCAGCGGTTGGGTGCCGTTTCTAACTACCAGAGGCTATGCTGTTTTGCAGCCGCAATATCGAGGATCCACCGGTTGGGGTCGCGATCATTGGAAAGCGGGGGATGCCCAATGGGGCTTGAAAATGCAGGACGACAAGGATGATGGTGCCAATTGGATGGTCGAACAAGGCTATGCCGACAAAGATAAAATCGCCATCTTCGGCTATTCCTATGGTGGCTTTGCCGCCTTTGCGGCTACGGTTCGAAAGGGCGGGCCGTTTCGGTGTGCGATCGCCGGGGCCGGGGTTTCTGACCTTACCCGCCTAGGCAATAATTGGAGTTCAAACCGGCTTCAGCGAGCCTTGCAAGGCAAGACCGTTAAAGGCATGGACCCCAATCTCCATACCGATGACGCCAATATTCCGATACTCATCTTCCATGGTGATAGGGATGTGCGTGTGCCGATCTTCCATGCCCGTAATTTTTATAATGCGGTTAAAAACACAGTACCGGCGAAATTGGTGGTGATTAAAGATCAACCGCACTCATTACCATGGACTCCCGCCATGCAACAAACATCTTTACAAGCCATTGAGGACTTTTTGACTGGCACGTGTGGGATGTAAAAGAAAACATTATTTGATAAAGAAATGCCTGAGGGATAACCTCAGGCATTTTTCATAAAACGGTTTTTCCAATAAACGAAAAAACTATTGGGTTTTGGCTTCAGCAATCGCGGCTTCAATGGCTGGTTGGTCAAAACCGCTGACAACTACACTAAAATCACCTTCCGGTGTGAGAATGATAAAGGTCGGGGTGCCAGTTACATTCAAGGCTTGAGCTATGGTCAGGGTTTCATTTATCGCTTCTTGCACAGCTGGGGTTTTGGTTTCGCTATCTAACGCTTTGACATTGATGCCGAGATTTTTGGCAATATTATCCATGCGTTTTTCTGTGAGTACACCGCTGGTCCCCATCATTGCCCAATGATATTCCTTATATTTTCCTTGCGCGCGCGCGGCTAGGGAGTGACGGGCGGCAATTTCCGATTCTTCTCGCAGAATTGGCAATTCGCGAAAAATAACCTGAATGGTTTTGTCTTTTTCCGGTAATTGACGCACATAATTGGTGGCTTTTTTACAAAAGGTGCAGTGATAATCAAAAAGCTCCACCACCACCACTTTTCGTTCCGCATCGTTGGCCCCATAGGCGGCCCCATGCTCGGCGCTTAGCAGTGCCGGGCGATATTGTTCGATGATTTGCGCCATCTGTTGTTCTTCAAGTTGGCGTTGTTGAGCAGAATAGGCGTCTAAGGCGTCGATAATAATGTCTGGGTTTTCAACCAGAATTTCGCGCACCATTTCGGTCATCGCCTCTTTATCAAGTTCGTTTGGCTCTGGTGAGGCGGTTGATTGGGTGGCGATGGTCAGACCCAGAGTGGCCGCCGCAATGATACCGGCGCCGGAAAGAAGAATAGCTTTAAGAGGCATGAATTGATCCTATGGTGTGATTGAGTTGGAAAGGTGAAAAATATTCCCGTTTGCTTCTAGTGGCGATCATGTTTGCCCTGATTTTCGCCACGCCGCTTGGATTTTATGGCTTCGGGGGTGGCGGCATTGATAATATCTTGGGCTTCGCGCCATTCGGGCGTGCCTTGGGGAAGGTTGTTTATAGCTCTTGAGGCAAAGCGGTGCGCTTCTGGCATATTGCCTATGGCGTAATAGGCCTCGGCTTGGGCAAGGCTGGCGAGAATGTCATTGCCGCCTTGCGAATAGGCGCGGGCTAGTTCCGTCCAGCCGAAAGCATTATCCGGCTCCATGTTTAAGGCGGCTTTCAAGACTTTAATCGCTTCTGGTAATTTTTCACGATCTTCTAAAGCCACGAGGGCGCGCCCTAGATTGATTCGTAATAGGGCATATTGTGGGGCCAGTTCCACAGAGCGTTCATGGGGGGCGATGGAGTCTGCGATGCGACCATTTTCAAACAACATCTGGCCTTTCAATTCTTGAAAAAACGGATTGTCCGGTTGTAAAACGATTAACCCGTTGATCTCTTTTAAGGCCTTGTCTAACTCGGCACCCCGATAATAGGCAACTGCCCGGGCATATTTGGCAGGCTGAGATTGATCGGAGAGGGGGTATTTGCGCAAGGTGGCATGGCTGGAATTCATAAAGCCATTAATTTTCGCTTGGATCATCAAAAAGCGAAACATCTCCGCCTCATCGGCGCTTTTGTCATAAAAA
>JALWRV010000392.1 GCA_027080545.1 Parvularculaceae bacterium | reverse complement strand
GAAAGGCGTTTTACCCCCACCTCTCCCAGTGATGGCCAAAAATTAGTTAGCCCCCCTTCCAATATCCAAACCAGCCCCAAGCTCAGACAAAACAAGACGGAATATAAAACCCCGACGCGATTATTAAGAGCAAAATTGATTAGGAAAAAACTAAACAGCAAAGTGGAAAAAGCAGAATAGAAAACCGCGTCATAAACCAGCATACCAGAAGACGCTCCCTGCGCCAGCGCCGAACCACTCACAATCAGCAAAGGTCCGAATATCGCAAAAGTGATCCATAATAAAATTTTTCGAAACCGGTTTTGCTGCATGTTTGGGTCTTACTTTTTTGGTATTAAAGCCTGTATTGTATAGCATGGGGGAACCTCCACAAAAATGGGTAAAGCTACCCATATCCCGGCGGTGATATTTCCGCTCTATTTGGGGCAGGACAGATCACAAATGGAGAGGATCCCATGAAACAGCACGCAAAACCATTTGGCAAATTTATTGCCCTGCTCACAAGCTTAGCCCTTATGCCCGGCATTCTAACTGCCACGGCCCAAGCCCAGGGCATGGACGAAGCCATTGCCGATGCGATTGGCATCCCTCAAATTGGTGCCTTCCTGCCGGACAAATATGATGTTCCAGAAACTGAAAGCCTTCCCATTGACGGGGTCTGGCTGATCTCAGCCAATCGCAAAAAAATTCGCATTGAAAAGGGTCGCGCCTATGCGGTTGACCCATGGCTACATTTATTCACCTTAAAAATTCAACCGGATATGGTGGTGCTGCAAAATTTCTCGCGAGTTGGCCCCGGACACTATGTCGCCGATGATTTGCCCTTGCTTGGACCGGCTAAATTTCGCTTGCTGCCCAATGGAAATATGAAGGTCAGTGTTCAAGGCACTTTAGGACCGGTCAGCTATACCCTCATCAAGCGCAAATATGATGACGATGCACGGATGCAGGCTGAGTTGCTGGCCATGAAAAATGGCGAAGACATCGCGCCCGCACCAGCACCGGCTCCCATCGCGCCGCCTGCACCAAGCCCCTCACCAAGCCCGCAACCCAATCCCGATAGCGATCCGCTAGCTGATTGTGTGAAGCTCGATATTGACCCCAATAGCGGCAATATTATCTGCCTCGATTAGGACTGGTGTTCAAAATTTGTAAAATAGCACACCCCCCTTCGCCTTGCAGAAAGGCGAAGGGGCTTTTAGTAATTTATCTTTAGAAACTTGCTTCGATAGAAATTTTGAAATTTCTGCCAGGCAGAGGCACCCGATCCTTCAAGGGGGAAGCCTGTTGACGCACTTCTTCATCGAACATATTGCGCATCGAGGCTCTAATTTTGAGATCATCACGATTTTTCCATGGCTGCCATGTGGCATAAATATTAGCCACTGAATAGCTGCCACTACCAGTCTCAAACTGGGCAATATGATTTTGACGATTGGCCCACTCCAATTCAGCCCGAAAGCTGATGCGTCCGGTATCGGCATCAAGCCCTACCAGTCCACCCATAGGAGGAATTTGCGGTAAATCTCGGAATATCCCTTGTGAAAGACGAGCGCGAACAAAATCTATTGAGACATCACTATCAAAATCGAACACACCCAGAGAACCCATTTCACGCTCAAGACTTGCTTCAAAGCCACTAAAGCGTGCATCCTTCCCCATGAATTGAAATACGGGAACACCCTCCCGCTCGGTTCCGGTTGGTGCCAGATAAACAAATTTATCATAAAGGGTGTTGAAAATATTCAGGGTCAATTTGGTTTTTTCGGTACCGGTATGGGCAGCAATTTCTATACCCGTAGCTGTTTCCAAACTAAGAGCTGGATTCCCAACTTCATATTGATTAGTGGCGAGGTGAGGACCGTCAGAAAAAAGCTCTTCCACGGCTGGGGCGCGTTCATTGCGAAAAATAGTAAGGCCAATACTGGCCACTCCGTCAAGATCATACCGTCCACCAATCGACAAGCTGGTCGCATTAAATTTAATTTCCTGACCTGTTGCGATCTCTTTATGTTTGCTATGCTCAACTCGTAAACCGAATTCCATCAGGACCGATCCGACATCATAATCCTCGAACACATAGATGGCGGCGTTTTTGGTGTTTGTGGGCGGGGTGAAAGCTTCCGCCCCTAAGGCTGCAAAATCCCGATCAAGAAATTGCACCCCTAATGCCCCTTCAAATCCACCAATATCACCATGCAAAGCCTCAATTCGACCCTCAACGCCTTGATTGGTAAAAACCGTTCCTGTTGCCCCCGTATCTTCAATTTCTGCGTGACGATAATCCCCATATCCCGCGACCATTTGCAGTCGCGTAAAAGGACCTGCTTGAATATCGAGCTGTCCCTTCATGTCATAACGAATTTGCGTGAGATCAATGGAAACCTGCTCGTCACCACCGGGTACGCCATAAAAACTATCGGTCTGTTTCACCGCAACGCCTAAATTCCCCCGCTGGCCCAACCATGTGAGGGCGATGGCACCAGAATCGACTTTGGTTGCCGTGTTGAGCAAATGATCTCGCCCCCCTTGGACACCGTCTTTTATTCGTTGGTGGTAGGATTTGGCAAAACCTGGAATATCATAATCATCCGTTTTACGTTTGGCAGCATCTATATGGAGAACCAAGCCGTGGCCTTGGCGATCAATAAGGGTCAAATCTGATGCTCCCGCAATCTCCCAACCCTGATCAACACTAGAAGCCTCAACCCGCAAATTGGCCCCAAAAGACTGATCTGGCAGTTTGCTTTTAATGCGCCCATCAAGGATGTTAACGACACCGCCAGTTGCCGCACTGCCATAACGCAAAATACCTGGTCCACGAATGATCTCTACCCGTTCGGCGCTGGCCGGATCTATCGAGACTGCATGGTCAGGGCTGGCAGATGAAGCATCAAGCGCCCCTAGTCCATCGGTTAATATCGCCACGCGATTTCCGCTTTGCCCGCGAATGACCGGACGGCTGGCACCCGGCCCAAAAAAGGTCGAGCTAACGCCCGGCTCATTTTTAATCGTCTCACCAATCGTGCCGGAAAGCTGTTGTGAAAGTTCTTCCTTGTTCATAGACGATGCACCGATAATGATATCGTCTTCGCTTTTGGCGATAGGAGAACCAGTAATAATAATTTCATCCTCTTGTGCCTGAGCTGTAGGAGAACACACAAAAAGGAACAGCAACGCCAAAGACGTTGCTTCTGCAAATAGAAGCTTTTTCATAAAAATACCTTTTAAATTTTAAACTGTTATCGCGTGTAAAATTTAAAAGGTTGGGGTGGTCCTCTGATGAGAGAGAGTATCGCAACGCCAAAACTGCGATTAATTTGAGCAAACGCAAAATTGAACAAAAAATACAACGGGGCAGGAGGGATGATAGCCACCACCGATATCAAACCCTGATCACTCACATGGCAGCTAATGGAGAGGGTACAAGTGATGCTTTTATGGGTATGAAACTCATCGCCGAACTTAGTGGCGTGTATGAGTAATAAATTCTGAGCAAACAAAAAGGCAAAAGCGATCAAAATTGCTTTATAAACCCGTATTATTCGCATAAAATTTTCCGTAACCACCCGAAGGAATTTTGTGCTAACAAACCAGAATGAGAGAACGCCCTCACCCATGGCATTTAGCATCATCCAATCGGGTTATATTATATCACTCATAGAGAAATCAAGACCAGTATAAGCCTTGTTCTATGCTTATGATTTAGAAAAAGCCGCACGCAGGGCTTCTAATTGTGAGGCAGCACCAAATTTGCGTTCAGCCATAGGCTGGGCTGGAAATAAATTTTGATCAATGCGCGCGATACGCTGGTGCAAATTATCGGTTTCTTCGACCAGCTCTATAAGGCGCTCTGGTAGTTCTGCGTCCGCTTGGTTCAACTTACCTTCACCGCGCACCCGAGTTTGTTCTCTATCCGATTTTTCTTCGCCATCATTTGTCAGGCGATATTTATCGCTGGCTGCTTCTGCGTAACTCATCTCGCCTTCACGCACCGCCCGCAACACCAAAAGCCAAGAAGCGATTTGCATCAATCTTGTGGTCAAGCGCATAGAGCAACCTGCATAGGACAAAGCCCCCGCTCGCGATAATGATTTTGCCGCCTCGCGTCCCTGACCATCCAAATAGGTCGCAGTTTCTTCGACCAGCTCCATGCCGATCGCAAAAATATTGGCAAACATTTTTGATGAAACAAAGTCGCGCGCGGCGCGATCTTCATTGGTCTCAACCTGTTGCTCTTTCAATCCCTTGGTCAATGTCAGGGCACCCTCTTTAACTATTATGCTTCTAGTCGCATGATGACGCGAAAACAAGTTCGACGCAATGGTATTTGCAAGGGATTGCGCTGTTTTAAACCCAACAAAACCCTTAACCATTTTACCGTTTGAACAGTTCCTTCGATCACCATCCATGATAGGGGTGAATACGCAATGGCCATGCCAGCCCTTAAAAAAGGGCGCTTCGCTTGGGACATTTTACAACCGGAAAGAGAGCAGGCCTAAAAGGGCGCATCCCAAGAGGCTCTTTCACCCATTATTGGGGTAGTAGGACAAGGGCAACACACGCCCTTTGGGTGTATAGCAATATATTCTCTTCAGCTTTTAAACAGTGCTTCGGCTGCTTCAGCGGCCCCACCCCGTTTTTCCCGTTCTTGTTCGGTACGCTTTATTTCGGCACGCAATTGTTCTATGCGCACAGCTAGCTCATCCAGCGATAATATGGACAAATCAAGACGGCTAAGCGCCTCCATCATTTTGTCCCCATGGGGGTCCGTGAGGGAATCGGTTAATATCTCGCTCATGGAAAAAGCCTCCTGTGCCAATCTTATTTAATAATTCTATCATGTCAGCGCCAGCGAGAAAAGGAATCACCATGCCCCCTGTGCCACCGGAAAAAATGCTGGTCATGGCTATCCCCACCCCCGGCGGGCCGGAAGCGTTGCAATGTCAAGAAGTGCTAGCACCCCAACCCGGACCGGGTGAGGTACTTATTAAAGTGGCGGCAGCCGGTATCAACAGACCAGATATTTTACAGCGTATGGGCTTATACCCCCCACCCGCCGGGGCCAGCCCCCTGCCCGGTCTCGAAGTCGCCGGACAGATCGCCAGCCTTGGTGAGGGGGTTCATGCATGGCGCGTGGGAGATGCGGTATGCGCCCTATTGCCCGGGGGTGGCTATGCAGAATATGCCTGCGCCGATCAAGGCTCCTGTCTGCCAATACCCAAGGGCTGGTCAATGGCAGAAGCGGCCGCCCTGCCAGAAACTTTCTTCACCGTTTGGACCAACCTGTTTGAAGATGGGGCCTTGAAAAAGGGCGAACGGATTCTCATCCATGGGGGCACCAGCGGTATTGGCACCACCACCATCCTGCTGGCCAAGGCCTTTGGGGCGCAAAGTTTTGCCACCGCCGGCAGCGACGAAAAATGCGCCTTTGCCGAAAAGCTCGGGGCCAGCAAGGCCTTTAATTATAACAGCGAGGATTGGCAGCAGAAAATAGAAGCCCTTGGCGGGGTTGATGTGGTGCTGGACATGGTGGGGGGCGATTATGTGCTAAAAAATATCGCCTGCCTGCGCGAAGGTGGGCGTCATATTTCCATCGCTTTCCAAAAGGGTCGCATCGGCGAAGTTGATATTATCGCCATCATGCGCAAACGGCTCATCCTCACCGGCTCCACCTTGCGCAATCGTCCGGCTTCGGAAAAGGCGCGGATTGCGCGCTCTTTGCACGAGCAGGTTTGGCCAAAAATCGCTGAAAATGACGGGTTGCGCCCAGTCATTGACCGGACCTTTCCTCTCAAACAGGCCGCTGAGGCCCATGAGAGGCTGGAATCTGGGAAGGTTATGGGCAAGCTGGTCCTCACCCTATAGCCAGATTAGACAGCCCTGGGGATTAAAATAAACCTTGGCAGTCCAAGGCAAAACCCCTATATCGCTGTTTGAGCGCTGCCCATGCGGTGTTAGGCTTTTCCCCCTCAAGCTAGTGGTAAAGGCCCGGACTGGCCCCATAAACGGGCGGTTCGGCGTGGGCGGATTTGAATTTACGACCCCTATCAGGAGGCCCCGATCCGATGTCTGACTATCCTCTCATGCCCAAAGCCACCGCCGTTTGGCTGATCGACAATACCGCCCTTACATTTGATCAGATTTCTGATTTTTGTGGCCTACACCCCTTAGAGGTTAAAGGCATTGCTGATGGTGATGTTGCCGCCAGTGTACGGGGCATCAACCCGATTACCACCAACCAGCTCACCCGCGACGAGATCGAAAAAGCCGAAGCCGATGAAAAATACCGCATGAAGCTGATCCGCAAAAAGCCGGTGATCATCAACAAAAAAACCAAAAAAGCCCCGCGCTATACACCGCTATCAAAACGGCAAAACCGTCCCGATGCGATCGCCTGGGTCATTCGGCACCACCCGGAAATTTCCGATGCACAAATCTCTAAACTTTTGGGAACCACCAAAACCACCATCACCGCCATTCGTGATCGCAGCCACTGGAATTTTTCAAATTTAGAGCCTCGTGATCCAGTCGGCCTTGGACTATGCACACAAATTGATCTCGATAATGTTGTCAAAAAAGCAGCTGCCAAAAAGGCCAAAAAAGAAGGGCTGAAACCAGCTGAAGAAGAAGGCCCAACCTTAATGGCCACAGATGATATCATCGCACCAAAAGAAGAGGCCAAGAAATCGGTATCGGCGTCTGATGTGTTCGCCAATTTTTCTTCGGATGAAAACAGCGACTAGCAGAACCACAAAAACAAATTTTGACCAAAACAAAACCTTCCGCCAATCGGCGGAAGGTTTCTACATTCCAAAAACATCACTTGCATAACCTGTTGCATGCGCACTCTTCACTATCGAGAACGCTCAGTTCAAACTGAACCTCTATTCAGCCGCGACCATATCCGGGTAAAGTTCTTTTTGAATTTGCCACAACTCGTCTTTAAGACGTAGTTTCTGTCGTTTCATTTCTTGCAATCGTTCCATATCAAGCGCCGGATGACGGAGTTCTTCAGAGATTTTAGCTTCCAATTCCTGATGGCGGGCATCGAGCATTTCGAAACGACCTTGAAGCGACATAAACATCTCCTTTTTCTGGTGTGAACCCCATAATTCAACACCGAAAAACTGTTTCTGTCACGGTTTTTGTTGTTAATATTCTGGTAATATCGTAACCCCATGACCGCCTTGGCAAAACGCCAACCAATCCAAGGCTTCAGCGCGGTGCGGGCAAAGAGCGAGACCAGTTCATGAGCGATCAAAGATTAATAATTGGCATATCCGGCGCCTCTGGCGCAATATATGGCCAACGCATGTTGGAGGTCTGCCACAACGCCAGAATCGAATCACATTTGGTGATCTCCAAAGCCGCCGAAATGACCATCCATTACGAGCTTGACTGCAAGGCGGAAACATTGGCCGATTTAGCCCATAAGAAATATGCCATTCAAGACGTGGGCGCCCCTATCGCATCAGGCTCTTTTCAAGGCTTGGGCATGGTTATCGCCCCTTGTTCGGTGCGTACTTTTTCTGAAATCGCGACCGGTGTTACCTCTTCCCTACTCACACGCGCCGCTGATGTCATGTTGAAAGAACGCCGCCCGCTGGTGCTGATGGTGCGAGAAACCCCGCTTCACCTCGGCCATTTGCGTAGCCTGACAAAGCTGGCGGAAATGGGGGCGATAATTGCTCCACCCGTCCCTGCTTTTTATAGTGACCCAGAAAATATTGATGACCTCGTCAACCAATCGGTCGGGCGCGTTCTCGATCTCTTTGGCATCAAGGCCAAAACGACCAAACGCTGGGGGGAAGACCTTGAAAAAGGCCGCCGTTGATAGGCAAAACCTGCCCGACAATGCGTTTTGGCAATGGTCTCTTGAAACCTATGAACGAAACGATGTTGCTCAGACCTTGCTCAATTTGCAGGACCATTATGACATAAATATCAATCTGGTTATTTGGTTGTTGTGGCCGGACAAAAACTCCATAGAGGCCCAACATTTAGAGACTGCCCAAAACGCCATTTCCTCCATCAATGATCAATATACACGCCCTTTACGTCACTTGCGCCGCACCCTAAAGGGCGTGCCGGGGCAGGAGGCCAGACGCCAACATATTAAACAGGCCGAGCTGCTCAGTGAGCGTTGGCAACACCATATCCTCTTTACACTCACCAAGCCACCAACCAAGACCAGCCCTATCGCTGCCATTGATTTGTTTGAGACCCACCTGCTAAGAGGAAGAAAGGGCCTCACCAAGGCGCAAATAGCCGCCGCAAGAGAAGAATTTGATTTGCTTGTCAAGCTCGTGGCACTATAAACCCCTCACCTATTCTCACCAGATTGAAAAAGGCAGCATGGCTGATAAAGAAAAACATAAATTCCCGTTCGCCGTGGTCGATGGCGATAATGTTCAAGAAAGCCTGACCGCCAACGAGCCTGATGCGGACAATGACGAAGCCATGCTGATCAAAATCGCTCATCTGGAGCAGGAACATCGGGACCTTGATCAAGCCATCCTCTCTATGGAAGAGCGCATGCCCTATGAGCGTCTCACCTTAAAGCGCATGAAAAAGCGCAAACTCGCCCTCAAGGATGAAATCGTGCGACTGAAAGATCTGGTAATGCCGGATATCATCGCTTGAACCCGATCTGGAGAGATTTGAGAGCATGATAAAAACGCCCGATGGCCTCGCAAACATCGCTGAAAATTATGATGCCCTTTTATGTGATGCGTGGGGGGTGTTGCATAATGGGGTAAGTTTGTTTGACGGGGTCGCTGATGCATTGTTGCAATTTCGCCAACGGCGTGGACCGGTTTTGATTTTGACCAATGCCCCGCGCCTAGGCGACATTATTCCACCACAGCTAGACCGTCTCGGCCTACCACGCGCCGCCTATGATGGGGTGGTCACATCAGGCGATGCCACCCGCGCCGCCATTTTGCAAATGGTTGGGGACAAGGCTCAGCGCTCCGCTTTTCGTCTTGGGCCCGATAAGGATAATACGCTCTATGATGGTCTTGCCTTGGTGTTTAAGCCATTGGATCAGGCTGATTTTATCATCTGTACCGGATTGTTCGATGACCAAACCGAAACCCCCGATGATTATCGTGATCTACTGACTAAGGCCCGGGCGCGAAACCTACCCATGATCTGCGCCAATCCGGACATTGTGGTGCGTTGGGGGGACCGGATGATTTATTGTGGTGGTGCGCTGGCCGCCCTTTATGAGGAACTTGGCGGAAGCGTTACCTATGCGGGCAAACCCCATAAGCCTATTTATGATTTAGCCTTGGCCCGATTGCGCGCCATCAAGCCTGACCTACAATCACACAAAATCTTGGTCATTGGCGATGGGTTAGGCACCGATATTCTCGGGGCCAATCAACAAAATCTTGATGTGATCTTTATTGCCGATGGCATTGCCTCTGAAGCCGTAAACGATTCCGAAGGCGAGGACGGATTTGCCGCGCCGACCATTGAGCGCTTTTTGCAAAACCACCATGTCCACGCCATGGCCGCCATGAAGGGGTTGAAATGGTAGAAGACCCTCGCCTTTATCGGCTCGACGCTAATACGCCTCTGCCCTCATCGGCGCGCAATTGTGTGGCGCTGATGGGTAATATGGATGGGGTGCATCTTGGCCATCAAGCCCTCATCGAGGAAACCCGCTACCGGGCTGATGGGGCGGGCCAACTCTCGGCCGCCATTATTTTTGATCCTCATCCGCGCCGGTTTTTTCAACCCGATGCCCCAGCTTTTGAATTAACCCCTTTGGCCCACAAGGCCGATTTGCTATTGGCTCAAGGCATTGATCGGGTTTTTGCCCTGACCTTTAACGAGCATCTTAGCCAGCTCTCGCCACAACAATTTGTCAGTCAGGTTTTGCACCAGCAGCTTGGTCTGTCAGGCATTTTGGTGGGCGAAGAATTTCAATTTGGCAAAGGCCGCGCCGGCACGGCGGAAAACTTGAAAAATTTCAGCCAAGCACAAGGCATAGACCCTCACATCATCGCGGTGGTAAGCGATGGGATGGGAGCGGAAAAATATTCCTCCTCAACCATTCGCCAAGCTATTGCCCAGGGAGATATGCGCAAAGCGTGGCAACAGCTTGGGCGCTATTGGTCAGTGCGCGGTACTATTGTGCGCGGCGAACGATTGGGCCACCAGCTTGGTTTTCCCACCGCCAATATGGCGTTGGGGGATTATATGGCTCCGGCCAAAGCCATCTATGCCGTAAGCCTATCTGTGGATGCCCAGCTTTACGGGGGGGTGGCCTATTATGGCGAACGGCCAACGGTAGATGGCACAGGGGTGATGCTTGAAGCCCATCTGTTTGATTTTGACGGCGATCTGTATGGGCGCTCTCTGGAAGTGTTTTTCCATGCCCTGCTTCGGGAAGATGAAAAATTTACATCTTTGGAAGACCTAAAAATTCAAATGGAAAAAGATGCCAACGCAGCCCGACAGATTTTGCGCCAAGACTCTCTTCCTGTTTAAATCCGCGTTTCTTTATGGCTTTATTTTATTGGGCAAAAGCGTCGCGCCTGTTTGGCGCTTATGGTCAATTTCGGCTATTGCCGCCTCGGCCGCCTGCATCCGTTCCGGAGTCAGCGGATGCGTATAGCGCACCCAGATAGATTGCGGTTTTTCACGAGAGAATATCTCAAAAGCCCGCACCGCACCGCCCATTTCAAGGTCAGCTCTGGCCAACATATATAGCCCCACATAGTCGGCTTCTGCCTCAAAGGCTTCCAGCGAAGGCAAAAGACCCAACGCCTTACTCCCCAAGGATATTTCACGCGCCGGATCAAAACGATCCAGCACACTATCAGCCCCGCTACCCAATGCAGACAATATTGGCACATAAACGAGCGCCCCGGACACCACCGCATTGCGCACCCCCTTGCGCACATGGCCCAACCCCACATGGGCCAGTTCATGGGCAAGCACATATTGCACTGCCTGTTCATCCATAATCCGCATCAGCCCCGCATAAAGGGTAATGGTTTTGGTCCCCGCATAGGCGTTGAGCACATCGCCCTCATTAACCCGCAGCGCCGCATCACACACTCTGATGGGAGCCACGGATATGTTCTGTTCAATTCCGTTCCGGGCAATCAGAAGGTCGATTTTTTCCGGGGCTTCTTTTTTCCCTAATTGCCGGCTCAGCACTTCACGCAATTTATCTGGATCGGATATTTTTTTTGCATCAACCCCGAGCAATTGATCCCCATCGCGCAACCCCGCCGCTTCAGCCGGTCCGCCCTTCATTACCGATAAGGCAAAGGTGTAATCCGGCACTCCCACCAACGCCAATTGGCCGGCCGTAATGCCCCTTAAATTTTTTCCCAGCTCTACGCGATCAGACACCAGCACCCCAATTGATAGTCTTGTTTTTTTGCACAATTCCTCGTTGGCCACCAACAAAGGCCAAAGGAGCTGATGCGCTTTCACCAATCGTGCCGTCTGCATCCCGATAGCATCTTCCAGGCTATCCGCCTCAAAGGCTGCAATTTGTGGCGTGACGGGTGGCGGCGGGCGATAGGTTTGCCCAACACACCCAGCGAGCAGCGCCACCAACGGGAGAAAAATGAAAAGAAAAGACAAAAACCTTGGCATGAGGCATGGTCTAGCGCAATTTGCCACGGGAATCACGGCCATTATGGCCCCTCATAAGAAACCGCAGGAGTATCAGGCACATCATGGCC
>JALWRV010000391.1 GCA_027080545.1 Parvularculaceae bacterium | reverse complement strand
CGGTGCAATATGTGTTGGGTATTGTTAAAGCCTATACCACACGGGTCGGCGAGGGACCGTTTCCGACGGAGCTGGAAGATGCCATCGGTCAGAAATTGGGCGAGCGCGGCCATGAATTTGGTACCGTCACCGGTCGCAAGCGCCGCTGCGGCTGGTTTGATGCGGCTTTGGTGCGTCAATCCTTACGCATTGCCGGGGTTGATGGCATCGCGCTCACCAAGCTGGATGTGCTTGATACATTTGACGAATTGAAAGTTTGCACCGGTTATGAAATTGAAGGGCAGCCTTATGATTATCTTCCCGCCGGTATTGATCGGCAAACCGACATCAAACCGGTTTATGAAACCATGGAAGGGTGGGGCGATTCCACCGAAGGGGCGCGATCTTGGGCGGATTTGCCCGCTAGTGCTGTCAAATATGTGCGGCGCATTGAAGAATTGATCGAATGTCCCATCGCCTTGGTCTCGACCTCACCAGAACGCGACGATGTTATTTTGATGCGGGATCCATTTGAGGGTTAGGGATGATAAAACTTTACGGGTTAAAAAACTGCGATAGCTGCCGCAAGGCTTTGAAAGCACTGCAAACAGCGGGGTGGCAGGTGGACTTTGTCGATATGCGCGAGGCCGTTGGCGAAAGTGATATTGCCGCTTGGTTGGATGGGCTTGGTGCAGAAGCGCTGATAAACCGCCGTTCAACCACATGGCGCACCCTGTCTGATCGCCATAAGGAAAAATGCGAAAATACGCCATTGCCGATTTTGATAGAGAACCGGACACTGATCAAACGCCCGGTGATTGAGGTCAAGACCAAAGGAAAGGCCAAGATTTATCTTGGGTGGAATGATGAGATCCGAACCAGCCTCGGGCTTTAGGTCTTGGATAAGACGGCTTCGGCAAGGGCGCGGCCGGACCATTGTTTGCGGCCACCGCTTTCGGCGGCTTTTACCAAGGTCACCAAATTCTCATTGATCGGCGCCTGCGTGCCCAATCTTTTTGCTAGGGCCACCACTTCGCCATTGAGAAAATCAATTTCTGTGGGGCGATCAGCGGCAAAATCATCGGCCATGGAGGAGCGGGCCTTGTCGTCGATTTTTTGAATTTTCAGGGCGATAGTATTGAACAGAAAATTGGGTAAACCCACCATCACTTTCATGGCTTTGGGGGGCAGGGTGCCGATTTTTGCGGGCTTAATCCCAGCCTGCGCAAGTAAAGCCAGGGTTTCCCCCATGGCCTGATAGAGAATGTTGCGAAAATCCCTATCCATCAATTCGCGTTTCAAGGTTTCGCCGGAAAGCGCATTGATTGGATTATTGAGGTTGAGCAACAATTTGCCCCACGCCACGGCTTCCATATTGTCGACCACGCGCCATGCCCCCGCATGGGTTTCGGTTTGTGCTGCCAAATTTTCAGTTATGCTTGTGCGTTCGACAAATATTTCTCCGATGGATCCTTTGTGCCAATGTACGAAGCCATCTGAAGAAGTCGGCATACGGGCGATATTATAGGCTACGGCGCCGCGTATAATTTCATGATCTGGCAATTTTTGCTTTAAATGTGCCACAGGCGAAATACCGTTCATCAGGCTGATGATAGGTGTTTTGATCGGCGCATGGGCTTTGAGTGTGTCTATAACCTCATCCAAGGCTGTTGCTTTGGTGGTGAGGATAATGAGATCGGATTCGGCGAGCCTATCCGGTGTGACATGAGCGCTGAATTGATCCGGGTAAAGATCAACATGCCATCCCAGATAGTCCGAAAGGGACATGCCCTTGATATTCATGGGCGTGATGATTTTAGCGCGACCCAAAAAGCTGACACGCTGTTTTGTCGCTTGCGGTCGTTTCGATGTGGCGATGAGGGTGCCGCCGACAAAGCATCCAATCGCCCCGGCCCCAAAAATGACAATATGCATGGGCTGGAGAATTAAACGGTTTTCCCATCACTGCCTACTCGATTTTAGCGGTGGGGCGTGGGGCCCGCTGAATTGGGGAAATCGAGCGTTGCCCAAAAGTAACAGTTGAGGCCCAATCAGAGGGGATAAATTGCTCTATCCCCTTGTAAAATGGTCATATTAACCAATTTATTCTGCTTGATATACTTCTTGGTAAGACTCATCTTCAATGGTTGCCAAGAGGCGTCATGGCGGGCATAAACCGCCGCCAAGGCAGCGGGGCTTGGTTTTTTAGGTCTTGGTTGCCATGTGGGTTTTGGTGGGACGGATTATTTCGGGATACCGTCTCAAAATGAGAATAGGGATGTAGGCTTGCGTGTAAGCCTGCACTTTTTGCAACCTTAAAGCGGTTGTTGGTCCAATTGTTGCATGCGTTGGTTTGAAAGAAGCTTTTTAGAGCGAGAACATGGATACGCAAAGAACATATCAGCAAACTCTCGGTAGCAGACCCAATTGGGCGCTGCGCAAATGGCTTGCGGCCGTTTTGGTGAGTGCCAGTTTTGGGACAATCGTCATTGATGCCACCCTACGCCATGATGTGGCGTTGGTGGAGACACAGATGGCCGAACGTGAAGCTGAGCTTGATCGTTTGGTTGCCGATTTTCAAACCTATTCGATGCTAAAAATGGCCGACGCGAAACCGGCGGCGACCTATTTGACCAGCCATTATAAAAACCGTCCCGCAGAAGATTTGGCGCGCTTTGATTTTTCCCAGCTGACGGCGGCTGCGACCAATGAAAAAGAAAAAAATTGTCTTGCAGAAGCGATCTATTACGAGTCTCGCAATGAAGCGGCGATTGGTCAGATGGCGGTTGCGGATGTGGTTTTAAACCGAGTTGCGAGCCCGCTCTATCCGGACTCCATTTGCGAGGTGGTCTATCAGGGCTCAACGCGCCAAACTGGGTGCCAATTTTCTTTCACATGCGATGGATCGCTCGATAAGAAGCGTAGCCAAACCGCTTGGAAAAAATCGGAAAGTTTGGCTGGGGCGATTTTAGCGGGTATGCGGGTGCCGGTGACCCATCAGGCAACCCATTATC
>JALWRV010000390.1 GCA_027080545.1 Parvularculaceae bacterium | reverse complement strand
TGGCTTCAATGAGGGTAAGATTGACCAGCTCTTCAGCAATTTTTTTAAGATCAGCCATGAATTGGGTTCCTTGTTGTTAAATTCGGTAAAGGGTTAAAGGGGTTAAGACCTTACGCATCCTCGCGTTCGGCCAGAGTTTTTGTAATGCTGGCGAGATTGGCCCCCGGCGCGGTAATCGCCCCGGCAATATTGGCGCCCGGTGCCATAAGACACCCGACAATCTGCGACAGAACTTCTTCACGTGAAGGCATTTTGGACAAGGCAATAACGCCCTTTTCGTCCAGTGGCGTATCGCCCATAATACCACCCAGCAATTGCAGGCGGTCATTTTCCTTGGCGAACTCGACCAGAACCTTTGGGGCCGTAATCGGATCATCCGAATAGCACAGCACAGTCGGGCCCGTGAACAGATCGGAGATTTTCTCCCCGGATTTGCCTTTCACGGCAATTTTGGCAAGGCGGTTCTTGACCACTTTCATGCCACCACCGGCTTCGCGCATGGTATTGCGCAAACCCGTTACTTCGGAGACCGTCAGCCCCAGATTATGCACCAGAACAACCACATCATGCTGGTCGAACACGGAGCCAATCCATTCGACGGATTCTTCCTTTTTGGATCGTGCCATAGGCATAAGGCAAAGACCTTCCAAATCATTCAAATGTTGAGGCCCGAACAGACAGCTAAAAGCCGCCACCGCGCCGCGATTAAGAAAGCAGCAAAAAAACCGCCGCTTCCACGATATTCATGTCCGAAAGAAGGAAAAACACTCAATTTCTGACAGGCCCTTAAGGCCAAGGGTCAAAAATAAAGGCCCCCTTCCACAACGGAAAAAGAGCCTGCCCACAAAATAAACCTTTCAGCCAAAAAGGACCGAAGAAGCTTGTATTTGCTGCCTATATGGGGGTGAAATTTTAAGCGCTCGATCTCGAGAAATCCCCAAAAACCTAGCGCCCCTCATAGTCTGGGACAGGAAAACAGAGCCAAAACCCTGCTTCGAGCGGGCTTATGACGCAAAAGCCCCATACCGTCAAGCCCGAAAAACGCCCCTTTCGAGGCCTTTTACCCCTCTTAACCTATTTATTTCGGCGAAAATCCTGCCGAACCAGACGGAAGGGAAATTGATCATTAGGGCGGTTGATCTCCTCCAGCACCGCGCAGCTTTTCATCTCCATTTCCATGGACTGCCATTCGGGATAGCGCTGCGGCTCATTGAGCACCCTCAAATTGAAAGGAATTTCCTGATCATCAAAATAGAGAATATGCTCTCCGCTAACCGCTTGTGGCCAAACATTTAAGGAAAGCTGAATGCCTTTGACTCCCCCTTGGCTCATACAGGTTTTCCAATCGGAATGGACGCTATATTGCCCCGGTGCACAGATATAATTTATCCTGCCTATTTCCAGATCACTCACTTTCGGTATGAATATGCGATGCAGACCCCACAAATTCTCGCCAAAAAGTCTCAAATAGATGGTCGCCCGATTGCCACGCATATAATATCCATGGCCAATATATTGTGTGGTTAAGGTCACGGGGTCGCCGAGAGGTTTTAATATTTCGCCGGACTCCGTTGACTGGCCTAGATGAGTCACCTGTCCCTTGATACGTGTCCAGATTTCCCCGCCCCCCTTCTCGCCATATTCCCAACTGCCAGCAATGGCCTGATCACTCGCCGTGCTCAAAGATGATTTACCGCCCCAATGGCCGAGCTGATAATATTTCCATTCTACCGTCATACTGCCATCGGGATTAAGGGTGACCTCTTCACTGCCAGTACTTTTGTCATCTGTACGCCAAGCAGAAACGATCCAGGGTGCCTTTTCGTCTCTTGTAAATTGATACCAACACCCACCGTTGGGGAAATCCACGCAGCCCCATCCACCCCCTTTGTTGAGGGTGGCAAAAGCAGGAGGCGAATCCGAACCAATCCACTGAATGAGCCAATTTCCCTCTAACCCAATTTGCGGATGGATATTCGCATCCGCATAATTGGGGCGCACATCAAGTGGACCCGGGGGATCGCTCATTTCTAGAGGGCGATCATAGGGCGGCGGCACGATATAACGCTCGCCTTCGATCACCCCATCAATAAATTCTCCCTTAAAACTAACTTCGCCAACACCAACACATTGATCCCCCTCGGCTTTGGTTTTTACCGCACTGATTTTATTCTCATCATCTTCAGTGACGGAGATTTCCACGGCTTCATAAGCCTGTGCCGCACCACAAACATATTTATCCGAATGCCAAGTTCCTTCTAAAACTTCGCGGGCAGAAGGATGATCAGCCTCATAGGACAGAATGGGTGTCACCCCCGCCCCCATCAGCGTTTTTTGTTTGGACCAATCCAGTTGCCAGATTGGACTTTCCTCATCTCCTTCAATTTCGCCAATATTGCGGACATTCAAAACCGCACCCGCTCGTGGATAGGCCCCGCGTTCAAAAGCAAACACCTCTAGCGAAGAAACCTCCCAATCTGCAGCGATGGCACGGCCCAAAGCATCGCCAAATTCTCTAGCGGGGCGGCGGGTTTCTTCGTCCAACCCAGTAATAAAATCATCTCGCAGACTGCGGCGATCGCGCATAGTTTCATCATCGCTCTCATAAATCGCTGCACTCACCACCAACGCGCCCTCAGGCGGAATTTTCACAATCGTGCTGCCGCCCCGCACCCCTCTGGCGAAGTTGACCGTCTCCCCATCATCGACATCTTCGATCACGTCCGTCATAAAAGTGAAGCTGGCATTGGTGCGGCCATTTAGAGGGGCGACATGAAAGATAATAAACACTTCATCAGCGGTAGAGAAACGGTCGACGCTGCTTTCATTAATGGTTTTCAACCGATCCAATTTGACCTCAAAAGCGCGCCATTCATCGCGCTGCTCTTGGGCTGTTAGTCGCGTCGGCATATCGCGAACCTTGAACCCCACATCATGGTCACCCTCAGTACCACCACGAATTTGCAACCTTCCATCAAACCAGCTCGCATCACCCAAACG
>JALWRV010000389.1:330-3005 GCA_027080545.1 Parvularculaceae bacterium | reverse complement strand
TTGGCATTCCAGTCGGGATAGTCATGGCTAAATCCAATCGGATGCAAGCCATTATCACCCCCATTCTGGACATCATGCAAACCATTCCCGCGTTTGTTTACCTGATCCCGATCGTGATCATGCTGGGCATTGGCCTTGTCCCCGGCCTTATCGCCGTCATCATCTATGCCGCGCCGCCGGTTGTGCGCCTCACCAATCTTGGCATCCGCTTGGTGGATGTCGATATTCTTGAAGCCGCCGACGCCTTTGGCGCCTCCTCCAAACAAAAATTACTGACCGTGCAAATACCATTGGCCCTGCCCAACATCTTTGCAGGCGTCAACCAAACCATTATGATGGCCCTGGCGATGGTCGTTGTCGCCTCGCTTCTTGGTGTGCACGGGCTTGGGCAAGAAGTGCTCAAAGCGGTGAATAACCAATACATCACACTCGGCTTTATGAACGGCCTCGCCATTGTCGCCATCGCCATTGTGTTTGACCGCACCTCGCAGAAATTCGGCAAGCGCCTACAAAAGCATTCGGAGGTGGTTCATGGCTAGTCATGGCATTGAAATAAAAGACCTTTTCAAGATATTCGGCCCGCGCGGACATAAGTATATCGACGCCGTAAAAGGCGGTATGTCCAAAACCGAGCTCAATGAAAAGCACGGCCATGTGTTGGGGTTGAAAGACATAAATATCTCTATGCCGGCGGGGCAAATTCAGGTGGTGATGGGGCTCTCGGGCTCAGGTAAATCCACCCTGATCCGGCACATAAACCGCCTGATCGAGCCCACGACCGGCAGTGTGGAGTATGAGGGCGTAGATGTCTGCCAAATGTCCAAAAGCCAGCTGCAAGATTTCCGCCGCCACAAAACCGCCATGGTGTTCCAGAAATTCGCCCTTCTGCCGCACCGCACCGTACTCGGCAACACTGTCTATGGACTGGAAATTCAGGGGGTTGATAAAGTCGAGGCCAAAAAACGCGCGTTCAAATGGATTGACCGCGTGGGCTTGCAGGGCTTTGAGGACCATTACCCCAACCAGCTTTCCGGCGGGATGCAGCAGCGCGTGGGCTTGGCACGGGCGCTGACCAATGATGCCGATATCCTCTTGATGGACGAGGCCTTTTCAGCGCTCGACCCCTTGATTCGCACCGATATGCAATCGGTTTTGCTCGATATCCAGCAAGAGCTGAAAAAAACCATCGTGTTTATCACCCATGACCTAGATGAGGCCCTGCGGCTCGGAGACCGAATCGCCATTCTCAGGGATGGTGAAGTCATCCAGCAAGGCACTGGGCAAGAGATCGTGCTTAACCCAGAAGACGCCTATATCGCTGATTTCATTAAAGAAGTTAACCGTGGCCGCGTGATTTCAGTGGAAACCATTATGGAGCGTCAGCCGATTGAAGGTGATATTAAAATCGTGCTCAACACCACGGATATGCTGGAAACGGCCGCCCAAACCATGGCCCAACAGGAGGAAATCCGCGCAAATGTGCGTGATTCCGCCGGTAAACTGGTTGGATCCATCCATCTGAAAGCCACAATTGATGCTATGGTTACCGCCGCAACCCACTAATTTCCCTTTGTTTTATCAGGTTTTGGCGGTCGAATCTGGTCATGCCATCTATTTGATTAACAATTTTTAGGTTTTTTTAGCTAGCCTCTAGCGAATACCCTATTTTTCTGTTATGACTGAAAGGGTTATTTAAATATACCTTAACGAATGCGGTAAATTTTTTTAATATTTCTGCTAATTTTCGCAACGCTTCCATTGAGACGACCCTTCCTGAGGACCTAAAAGATGAAACTAAATCTTTTGAATGAATTTCGCAAAGACGAGCATGGCGGCATCCTTGCCTTTTACGTGATCATGTTCTTGCTCATGATGGTTGGCGGCGGCATGTCGATCGACTTTATGCGCCACGAAATTAAGCGCGAAGCCCTGCAAGACGCATTGGACCGTGGCGTATTGGCCGCCGCAGGCAATGCCCAATCCTCAATTTCTGGCGTGCTGACCGCAGCGCAAACAACGGCCGCAAAAAACGCCGCCACCGCCACCGTGCGCTCCTACATCTCTCTCGCAGGGTTTGACCCGGATGCAAATGGCGTGGTTATCAACCCCATTATTAATGCCACCACGCAAAAAGTAATGGCATCATCGTCCTTTAACGTAGACACCTATTTCCTGCGCCTGTCTGGCATAGATGTGCTCAACGGCAACGCCCGTTCCGGCGCTGAAGTTGGTGCCCAAAAAATCGAAATGTCCCTCGTGCTGGACATTTCCGGCTCTATGGACACACCAATCATAGGCTCAAACCCCACCCCTGGCGGAACGGATTTCACAAGGTTGGAGCTATTGCAAGACGCCGCAAAGCAATTTGCCGCAAAAATGCTGAGCGGTGATCGCGCGTCCTATACCAGCATGTCAGTCGTTCCGTTTTCGGGGCAGGTATCCATTAGCGATTCCCTTGCTAATGAATACACAAATTTCAACCCTTGGCACAATTATTCCAATTGTATGGAGTTTAAAGATAGCGATTATAGCACCACCGCGTTTGGCCCCAATAAAGCCCGTACGCAGTACCAGCATTTCTATATGCCCGGCGAACGTCATGGCGGCGTAGCGGATGATACGCATGTTGCATTTGAGTGGGTTCCTTGGTGCCCAGGCTCTAATTTGAATATTTT
>JALWRV010000389.1:0-320 GCA_027080545.1 Parvularculaceae bacterium | reverse complement strand
GAGAATGACACCACAAAGATTGATGCGTTGATAAATGGTCTTTCTCCGCAAGGGCCTACAAATACGTGGACAGGAATAAAATGGGGCGTGGCGCTTCTTGATCATTCAACCCAACCTATAGTCAGTAACCTAGCTGCTGCGGGCGAAATCAATAGTGCATTTAGCAATCGCCCTGTCGCATTCACACCCGCAGGCGGCTCGTCTGATACGCTAAAATTCCTTATTGTGATGGCAGACGGCGCCAACTATCAAGAATTGTCAATACCGAGCAATCTTTATAATCAAACGAATGCTAACCAATCAAATGATCAAGCAAACGC
>JALWRV010000388.1 GCA_027080545.1 Parvularculaceae bacterium | reverse complement strand
GCTGTCAGCATCAGCAAAAAGAACCGTCATACAATCAGCGGCTAAAGCACCGATTGCGAGATTGGGGGTGCGGGTGATGAGCCCGTCGCAGGCGGGGCGGTTGGCGCCGAAATCCTCATGGATAATAGTAATTTTGGCGGAATGGCATTGTGCAGCGGTTGCTAGATTATCAGCACCGAGGCAGGCGGCAACGCGGGCGCGATTGACGGCCACCTTTGCCAGATCATCACCAGAGCGAGGGCCGCAATTCAATGATGCGTAAGGCCCTTGAGAAACCCCGCCATGACGGGAAAAAAACCCATGGGTGATGCCGGGCATGCGTAAAAGAGGGCTGGTGAGGTGTGGTGGAGCTGCGGTCATGGCTTTAAAATCCGGCTGGTGTCGCAAGCCCCGGAGAAGATAAGCACAAGACCTTGAACAGCTTGCCCATTTGCTCAGGATGGATCAATCGTTCGACACCGCTAATCAAATCGTCCCGTTGTTTCGGGGTGGCGCGCTTGATCAGGGTGGCGGCGCGTTCTGCAATACCGAGGGTTGTGAGAAAATCCCCTTGCAGGACCGGCCCATGGACGAGAATACTCCGTTGGCGACCGGTGCGGGCGAGGGCGGCGAAATCCACATGGGCGGTCACATCAGCCTCGCCGGGCGTTGCCAGCGGGTGCCAATATTGGTGCTGTCGCAAGGCCTGCAATGTATCGCCAAAGCCTGAGCGCCCATGACCATAATCAATGATGAGGGCGCGCCCCTTATGGTCTTTGAGCCGGGCGGCTATTTCATCCACCAATTTTTGTGCTGGTTCGCAGGTTTCAAATATATCGCCGGGGCGAGATTTGGCCGGGGCGCCTTCTGGCTGTTCGTAGGTTTTCTCCGATAGAACAAAGCACAGGTTTTGTTGGGGGCCATGATCAACCATACCCACCAGCCTTTCACGCCACCGATCCCCATCGGCTTCTCGTACAAATTGGCGGATGGGCAGACAGTCAAAAAACTCGTTAGCCACAAACAGGCAGGGAGCGGCAGGAATATCATAGAGATCGTTCGCCCATGTTACGGGTATCCCGGCTTTTTGCATTTGCTTTTGTTGTTCATAGCGCAAGCGACCGGAGGTCTCGACCATATAAACGCGCATGGCGTTGAGAAATCTCTTGTCGAGTTTGGCGGTGCGTAAAATATCAGACATGAGTAACCCGCGACCGGGGCCAAGCTCAATCAGATTGAATAGGGAGGGCGCCCCCATTTCGCGCCAGCTTTGGATTAGCCATACGCCGATTAATTCACCGAAAATCTGGCTTATTTCCGGTGCGGTGGTAAAATCGCCATCAGCTCCGAATGGCGCACCGGATATGTAATAACCAAATTGTGGATGGCCGAGGGCATCGGCCATATAATCACCAATACGTATGGGGCCATGATCGCGAATGAGTGCGATTAGCTTTTGCTGCAAAGGTGTCGGGGTGTTTTTGGACGGATTAGAGGCAGGACCGCTCATGGCAGATGGTTTCGCTTATGCCGAAGGATCTTTAGGGGCGAGATTAGCGGTTTTTTCTTGTTTGGAAAGTTTCGTGCTGTCTTGTGGACCTTCTGGCGTTTTAGGTTTTTGTACGGCCGCCTTTTCTTTATTCATTTCCTTGTCTGAGAGAGAGGCTTGATCTGTTTTTTTCTTGCTCGCTGTGGGGCTGGTCCCCGCTTCTGCGTCTTTGGCACGCCAGTTCAGGCGCAGCAAATAGGCTCCCAGCAAGATCATTGGCAGAGAAAGCATCATGCCCATGGTCAGGCCTAGGGGGAAATCGGGCATGAACGGATCTGGTTCGCGGAAATTTTCAACAATGGTGCGGGCAATGCCATAGCCCATGAGGAAGATGCCTGTGGCAGCGCCGGGTTGCTTCAACACCCCCCACAGGCGCGTGGCGATGAACAAAATTGCGAACAGCACCAGCCCTTCCAAAGTGGCTTCATAAAGCTGGCTGGGGTGGCGGGCCACAGCCCCGGCAGCATAGACCCATTGATCCGATTGATAATCATAATAGCTCGGAAAAATCATACCCAAAGGGCCGTCGGTAGGGCGGCCATAAAGCTCGCCATTGATGAAATTAGCAATACGACCAAAGAAAAGTCCGATCGGGGTGGCGGTGGCCAACAGATCAGCCACGCGCAAAAGCCCCAACCCATGTTTGCGGCAATAGAAGAAAGTCGCCAGTGAGACCCCGATCAACCCTCCATGAAAGCTCATGCCCCCATGCCAAATCATGATCGCGGGGGGGATGCGGACCCACCCCAAGAGGGTTTGTAAAAACCCCTGACCGGTAATGATGGGTTCCCAAGGCTTTAGCAGCAGATCGGGTTCGTAAAAGAACACATAGCCGAGGCGACCACCGAGAATGATGCCGAGGGTAATCCAGAACAAGAGATCGTCGAGATTGTCCTTGCTCAAAGGCGGCTGCCCACTCATTACGCCATTCAAATCATTTTTCCATAAGGTCTGGCTTTTGATCATATTGGCGATATAGATCCAGCCGAGCACAATACCGGCGATATAGGCCAGCGCGTACCAACGAATGGCTATGGGGCCAAGTTGCACCGCAACGGGGTCAATTTCGAGATAGGGAAGGGTCATGGCAAGGCTTCTTTCAAGCTGTTGGCGGTCAGTCTATACCCCTTGGTCAGGGCCTTCAACAAAAGTTGCACCTTTGCATCGGCTGATTTAGACTGCTGGCAGATTGGGGCAATTGTTGGATTTCTGACGGACACCCCCTATCGGGCAGGCCTCGGTAGAATTTACTTAAGTAAAGGCGCACAAAATGCAGACGCAAAACCCTCTCCTCGACACGGTGGCAAAAGCCATGACCGAAGCCGCAGGCGCCGCTGACGGGGTTCGCCGCGAAGCGGAAACCTTGTTTCGCTCACAATTGCAAAAATTTATCAGTGAACAGGATATGGTCCCGCGGGAGGAATTCGAAGCGGTACAGGCCATGGCCGCCAAAGCGCGGGACGAGGTTGAAGCCCTTACCAAACG
>JALWRV010000387.1 GCA_027080545.1 Parvularculaceae bacterium | reverse complement strand
GGAAAGATCAAAGCGATAATTGGCCTGCCAGCCAAAACCGCTGGAAAGATAAGCAAGCCTAATCTCTTGCGGCCCGGCCTCCTCGGCATTAACGATGATGGAAAGGGTTGGCTTGGCCTGCAAACCGTCGGGCAATTGATCGAATATAATCCGTTCAGGCATAGCGCTACAGTGCAAGGTCTCGTAAGTACCGCCAAAATCAATCACCACCCCCTGCCCACCGGAAAGAATGGTACCCTGACGCTGCTCAATCTCTCCCGTCGCCGAGTTGGTGGTAACAAGACTTATCGTCTCACCAACCGCTTTTTCTAATAGGGAGCCTTTGGTCAAAAGATTGAAATCGAAATTCTGCTCGAGGGTAAAGCCGGAAAATGACTGCAACAAAGCCGTCTGCGGGATAATCAAATCCGAAACACCGGAAAAGATGATGGTTGATCGGCCTTTGGGTAAATCAACCGTGCGCAATTCACTTATCAACGCCAAATCATCATTATAGATGGAAATGGCAATATAGTCGGGTTTCTCAGAAATAATTTCAGCCGCAATCGGCTCCGCATTTTGCGCAACCGCCCATGAGGCTGACAATATTATCAACCCAGAGAATAAGCCTATGCCCCAAGATTTAATCATGGGGCGCTCTATTTACGTACTGTGCGCATGGTGAAGGTAAGCGTGGTGGTGCCATTGGCCGGCACATCCACCGCCCATATCATTTCATCAGCGCTGACTTGCTTGTGCTCAATCGTCTCATCGGTGATGGTGGCATTAGCCCGCCATCCATTAAAGCCTGTTTGGCGAATATAGACCGTGGCGGCTTCCGGTTTGGCGTTTTTCACCTCATAGCTCTGGGTGACCTCGGAGACTTTTTTGGAAATTTGTTTGCGCGCGACAGTGGTTGGTTTAACGGTCACATCAAACGCAGAGCCAATGCGCAACGCCAGATCAGAGCCCCCAGCCGTATGGGTGATGCGATCTTCGCCAATATATTGGGCCCGACCATTTTTATCTTTCATATAAACCCGCACAATGCCTTGTGGTAAGGGTTGGCCCAGCCCCGCCGCTTTACTGTTGGAAAAAGCGATCCGTACATCAACCCCGCTGGGGTCCATATTGGTAGCAAAGCCATTGGCGCGATATTCATAAATTTTTGCCGCCTCGACCCCTTTGCCATCCACAAAGCCAATTTGCTTGGTCTGTTTAGCCGCAAGGGTGGTGCGTCCCGGCAAGGTGTAGAGATAATTATCACCTATGCGCTCTACATCACCGGACTCCGTCCCGGCGCCATAGGCCGATCCGCTGCGTTGGGGGCCTTGATTGACATTTCCCGCCACCAGTTGGGTTTTGACATTTTCGAATGTCGTGTTGGTCAGATTGCCCAAAGTGGCCCACCCCTGCAAATCCATCTTACCCGCCTGTTCGTCGAACAACATCACATAGTCCGCCCGCCAGCTCAGGCCAGAGGAGAGATAGGTCAGGCGCGCATCGCGAGCCCCAGCCCGATCCGACTGAACCGCCACAGATAAGGTTGGTTTAGCGCGAAGATTTTTCGGCACACCGTTGAAAATAACCCGTGTGGGCAAATTATCATCACGCAAAACCTCAATATGTCCCCCCACTTCAATAATCACCCCATTATTCACCGACAGTACTTTGGCGTTTTGGCGGGTTTCTCGACCCGTGGCGGGATTAACCCGCACAATGGTAACGAATTGCCCCACCGCCTTTTCCATCATTTTGGCCGGGGTTAGCAGATCAAAATCGAAATTCTGTTCAATGATGTTAATACCAGCCGCTTGGAAGCTCACAGAAGTCGGGTCAATCGCCGACGATACATTGGGCAGGGTAATTTTATTTTTACCCGCCGCAAAATTGATGGTGCGCATATCATCCACCAGAGAGAGATTATTATTGTATATGGTTATCGCCAGATCATCGGCCAGCGCCAAAGGGCTTGTGGCCAGTATGGCGACATTGGCCAGAGCCAATGCCGCTATGAGGGAAACGCGCTTTTTCATAATATCTCTCCTGCACCTAATAGGGGCGTCAGTATGGCCCGCTTTATCACGAGACACAAATTAGACGGTGGTAATATGGCAAGAAAAAGCCCTTTTCTCGACCATCCCACGAGTGTTAAAAGCCAATTCTCATGTCTATTCATCCCGCCTCCGGCTTTTCCGAAGCCATTGCCACCTATCACGACACCGTCTTGCCCGGCGGTTGGACGCCGCATCGGCCCGAGCGCCCGCCAAAACTGGAAGGCGGCAAACGGCTGCAAGTGGTGTCAGACTATCAACCGGCGGGCGATCAACCCAAGGCCATTGCAGAGCTGGTTGCCGGATTAAAGGCTCAAGAGCGCGATCAGGTTTTGCTTGGGGTCACCGGCTCCGGCAAAACCTTCACCATGGCTAAAGTGATAGAGCAGATGCAACGCCCAGCACTGATTCTCGCCCATAATAAAACCCTCGCCGCCCAGCTCTATCAGGAGTTTAAAGCCTTTTTCCCCAATAATGCGGTGGAATATTTCGTTTCCTATTATGATTATTATCAACCGGAAGCCTATGTGCCCCGTACCGACACCTATATCGAAAAAGAATCCTCCATCAATGAACAAATAGACCGGATGCGCCATGCGGCCACCCGTTCCCTGCTTGAACGCGATGATGTGATTATCGTGGCCTCCGTTTCCTGCATCTATGGTATCGGTTCGGTAGAGACCTATACGGCGATGATATTGGACCTGATAAGAGGCGAAGAAATTGCCCGCCAGACTTTGCTGAAAAAATTGGTCGAAATGCAATATCAACGCAATGATGTGGCCTTTACCCGTGGTTGTTTTCGCGTACGCGGGGATATTATCGAGATTTTTCCCGCCCATTATGAAGATCGAGCCTGGCGTATTTCCCTGTTTGGGGACGAGATTGAAGAAATCACCGAATTTGATCCCTTGACCGGTCAAAAGACCGCCTCTTTGGATGCCGTGCGCTGCTATGCCAATTCCCACTATGTAACGCCGCGTC
>JALWRV010000386.1 GCA_027080545.1 Parvularculaceae bacterium | reverse complement strand
CGGGCCCGCGGACGGGCGGTCTCCCCGCGTCCGGGTTTGGCCGCGCCGCCTCTTCTGCTAGGATAGGGGGTCAACACATGCGACGTGGCGTTCTGTCCGGGTTTGGCCACGCCACTTCTTCTGCTAGGATCATTCAGCGCGTCATTCACCAGCTTGATGGGTCCGGGTTTGGCCACGCCACTTCTTCTGCTAGGATTGACCCCGCGCAACCCATTGTTGTGCGGGGCTTTTTTCGGCAGACCGCCTGAAAAATCCGGTCGGACTTCCGTCAGAAAAGCACCAGCTGGCCCGGTTTATTCCGGGGCGATTCGGGCCGTGACCGGCCTCGATAGACCCTGCTCTGTGCATATTGCTTGTCAGTGAAGAACAGCACCTGCACATGGCCCGAAGGCGGGACGCATTCGCCCACCTGGCGTGCATATGATTCGGCTTTTTCCCGGCTCCAAGCATGGCGCAAGTATACCGAAAACTGGGTAGTGTCTCAGTTTGAATTCCTCTTCTTATAACGCTTCGGCCTGTTCGGCTTCGGAGCGCGGGCGTCAATCAACCCCACGATCCATTCCATATCATGCAGGGTATCCGTCAGACCCGCGGCCATAGCCGGAGAAACCCGAAGGCTCTTGTGAATCCGGCAGTAATTGTAGTGCAGGAAATACAGCGCCAGCATGTGAATGTGGTTTTCCAGCTTCTTTGAGAACGCATTGGTCAGGCGCGTGAACCGCCGCATGCTCATGCGCATTGTCAGGTTTTGCCGCTCTACATAGGACGTGCTGACGTGCTGGGCATCGGGATTGCCCTCAACCCGCTGGCGGCGGGTGCCAACGCATTCAGACGGGGAATATCGGCCTTTGGCGCTTTCAGGGGCCTCGCCATACAGCTTCACAAGTTGGGCATAGTCCACATCGCATCCGAAGGCACCTTCAACAGCTTCCAGATACGCCTTGTGGCCGTCTGTGGTCAGTTGAACGCGATTGGCAAGGCGGGAAGCCACATCCTGCATGAACTCGTTGGCATACTCGCTGTCGCGTCCGCCAACCAGATAGGACACAATCAGCTTGCTATCCGCTTCAAGCGCCGTCCACGTCCACACGTCGCCAGCACCTTCCGGAGCCGCCTTGGCCTTTGTTACGTTCTTTTGCTTGGCGTAGCAGAATGACCAGATTTCATCACACTGAATACGGGAAGCCTTCACGCCGCGCACATGTTCATCATGGTAGGCGGCGCAAGCCTCACCAGCATCAACCAGCAGCTTTGAGACGGTGTTGATGGAAACCCCAACCACGCGGGAGATTGAGCGCATGGACATGCCCTCAACCAGCATGGAAAGGATTTGGACGCGCTTATGCAGGGGCAGCTTGTTCATGCCCCTGTTGTAACTGATCTAAATGACGATAGCAAGCATTTTTTTCACTTCAGAGGGCGATCATTCCTCACCCAACTCATCAATCTTTTCACCATTATGTGGACATCATCCACACCGCACCGAGAGCCAAATAAAATCAGGAACAAAAGCGCAAGACAAAATAAAGACAAAGCCCCATACTGGGGAAACACCATCAAAACCACAGAACAAGCTAGGCACACCCCGTCTGTTCCCCACACTCATCAAACCACTCCCCTTTTGTCCCGCTCCCTCTCTAAATCACTCTCTAATTTTGCGACTTGCTCATCAATTGGCGTAGTAGGTTGCCCTCTGATGATTATATCAACATCTGCGAGGGGTTTATTACTTTTTGATTGTGCGTTCTCTGTATTCTTCGAGGATGTCATCGTTAGGTATCACTATCCCACGCACACCAGGCCTGTAATATTTTGCCCAAGCCCCATTTTCCCAATGAGTAAATGCAACAAGCTCACCCGGTGTCTTGTTTTTCGTCGCATCTACCACCGACGCGATCAAATCACGTGCCTCACTTGCAGGTTCCGCAGAAGGAACTCCGAAAAATATATCACGAATCGGGTCTGAACCAAAAACCTTTGCTTCATGATACACCGTAGGAAGCACAGGCCCATAGTCCCATGCTTCAAAATTTTCAGACACAAGAGGCACGCCATACTTCCCAAGCGAGATCATGTGTGCAAGGTATAAAATCTTGTTGAGCGGTAAATTGGACAGCGCCCAGTCTGATGCCTCTAAAGCTGTTTTAGCTGCGACAAGAGGATGTAATGGGGTCATGACCACCTCGCCGCAGCCGCCTTCTTAGCGATAGCGCGGCGCTCCTTTGCTGTCAGTTTCTCCGCACGAGCCTTAGCACCAGCCTTGCCGCTGCGCTTCCGCCCTGGTGCCTTGTGTTTGGTGTCTTCAATCTCGCCCGTGGCGATCTTGGCAACGGTGACAGCGCAGCCGATCACGTCGGCCGGTCGCTTTTGTCCCTGCGGGCCTTTCGGCATGTGCTCACCTCGGTTGCGAATCACGCCAAGCTGGCGCGGATTCCACAAACTCCAACGGAAGTCAAGATATCACACACCGATTCTTAACACGTCCTGAAGGTAGGAGGATAGATATTTCTTTTCAAGATTCACATTTTTCCCCTATATGCCTAGGTGAACCTCTTGAGGCTGATTCGCCTCACGCGTTTTCAAACTGAGACACTACCGAAAACTGGACCATCTCGAACCCGAGATCGAGAAGGTCGTTGCGAAACCGCGTGGCACGCTTGCGCTCAGCCTTGGTGCCCACGGGCAGATCGAAAAGAACCCAGACCCACATGATCCGATACCCCGACAGTTGCGTGTAACATTCAGCCATTGGCCATGCTCCCGACTTCATCCGGCAGCAGGCGGGACGGGAAGTCGAGCCGCAGCTTGCCCGCCTGAAACGAGGCCGCGAGGCTGCGGGCGAGGTAGAGAAGCACGTGCGATAGCGGCGTCGCACCGTTCCTCGTGTCCTGTTCCGTGCAGGGCGTCGTCGCCCAGCGGCTCGTGCGGCGCCTGTGCCCCCAATGCGCCACGCCCTACGATCCGCCCGACGAGGAACTGCGCTTCCTCGGCCTGACGCGCTCCGACCTGGCCGGGCGCCGTTTC
>JALWRV010000385.1 GCA_027080545.1 Parvularculaceae bacterium | reverse complement strand
ACCCTCAACAATGCGACAAACATCAAAGCCATTGCCGCGCTTAGTGAAGAGGGCGCCCAAAAGCTATTCGCTGATGGAGGCCGTGACTGGCAACAGATCGTCGATCAGCTTGCCGACAAAACCAAGCGCCCGAGCGGGTTTGATATGGCACTGAGTGTGACGATCAAAGGCACAGCCAACGCTGAAAAACTGATGAGTAAAAATGTGGTGGCTATGATCGAGGGCAGCGATCCGGTGTTGAAAAATGAATATGTTGTCTTGTCCGCGCATCTTGATCATATCGGGCTCAGCGATCGCAAATTGGCCGCGGTGGATCGCATCAATAATGGTGCTTTGGACAATGCTACGGGGATTGCTGTCATGCTTGAAGAAGCGCGCCTGTTTATGCAGTCGGACGCACGTCCCCGCCGCTCAATTCTGTTTGTGGCGGTCACAGCCGAAGAAAAGGGGCTGATCGGGTCGGATTATTTTGCCCATAATCCAACGGTTCCGAAATCAGCCATGGTTGCCGATGTCAATCTTGATATGCCGATTATCAAATATGATTTTACCGATGTCATCGCCTTTGGTGAGCAACATTCCACCATGGGAGAAGCGGTGCGGACGGCGGCTGCCGCAATGGATATTGGTGTGACCCCAGATCCGGTACCGGAAATGGCACTATTCGTTCGCTCGGACCATTATAGCTTCGTCAAACAGGGTGTGCCGTCGGTCTTCCTGTTTCTCGGTTTCGCGGATGGCGGTGAAGAGAATTTCCGCAATTTCATGTCCACCTGTTATCACCGCCCTTGCGACGAGGTGGACAATGGTCTCGATTTTGAAGCCGGGGCGAAATTTGCTGAGTTGAATTTTCGTATTGCCCGGGAAATTGCCAATGCTGATCAGCGCCCCCAATGGGTCGAAGGTAATTTCTTTGGTGAAACGTTTGGTCATGCTGAGTGAGTGAAGGATAGCGCTTATTATGTCACAGCCTTTCAGTGCTTGTGCCTTGTCGCCAGCGCGTCATCGTTTGGTCTGGCTGTCGCGAGAAACCCTGCTAGGGCGTGGCAAGCTGCGCCATCTGCTTTGGCGCCAATTACATATAGGGGTCGATGAAGCGGTGGATATCGCCGTTGGCTCGGTCAATATGCGTCTTTTTCCGGCGAGCAATTCGGTTGAGCAAAAATTGCTGCTCCGCCCCGAAAAATATTGCCCGACCGAAATTCAAGCTCTGGATGCGGCGCTTGGGTCGACGGGTTGTTTGGTGGATATAGGGGCCAATATTGGCGCTTTTAGCCTGCCGCTGGCTAAATCGTCTCCCAAGCGAAAAATCATTGCGGTCGAACCAAACCCCATGGCGGCGGATCGCTTGATGTTTAATAAACAGATTAACGGGCTTGATAATCTCATGGTTCATCGCCTGGCCCTGTCCGACAGTGATGGCACGATCAGCTTTACCGCTGACCCGCATGATCTTAAACTAAGCGGTATTAACCCGCCCCATGGTAAGGGGCAATCCATTGATGTGCTTAAAACCAGCCTGCAAAAATTGTTGAAGCAGGAACAGGTTGAGCGGGTTGATGCCCTAAAGATCGATGTGGAAGGTCATGAAGATATGATCCTCATGCCATTTTTTCGTGATGCCCCGAAAAAAACGTGGCCGAAAATGTTAGTTATCGAAGCCATTCCAAGAGAGGGCTTGCCGGAAACCATAGGGTTTATGCTTAAAAACGGCTATCATGAAACCTTTCGCACCCGTGCTAATCGTGGCTTTGTGCTGGAAACGCTAAAATAGGAGAATTGTCCCCGATATATACGCAGCGGGCGGCAATGTTTATAAGAAGATATGATCGCTGAACTCGGACATTTTGCTCTCGCTCTGGCGCTCTTCGTGGCGGTGGTGCAGGTCGTGGTTCCCTTTTGGGGGGCGTGGAAAAATAATGGCCAAGCCATGCAGATTGGTGCGCAAGCGGCGCTGGCGCAATTTATATTGGTGCTGGTGGCGTTTCTGGCGCTGATGAATGCTTACCTCACATCAGACTTCTCTCTTGCCAATGTGTTTCAGAACTCCCATTCGCAAATGCCGGTTTTATATAAAATTGCTGGCGTATGGGGCAATCATGAAGGCTCGATGTTGCTGTGGATATTGATGCTCAGCTTTTTAGGGGCGTTGGTGGCGATCTATGGTAATAATTTGCCACCAACCTTGAAAGCGCGTGTGCTGTCGGTGCAAGCGCTCATCGGGGTTGGCTTTCTTGGTTTTCTAATTCTTTCCTCTAATCCGTTTTTGCGGATGGATCCGGTGCCTGCGGATGGCACGGCCTTGAACCCGCTCTTGCAAGATCCCGGTCTCGCCTTTCATCCGCCTTTTCTTTATTTGGGCTATGTGGGTATGTCGGTGGCCTTTTCCTTTGCGGTTGCTGCCTTGATGGAGGGGCGGGTAGACCCCGCTTGGGCCCGCTGGGTGCGGCCTTGGACCTTGCTGGCTTGGTCGTCGCTGACCTTGGGCATCGCCATGGGCTCTTGGTGGGCTTATTATGAATTGGGTTGGGGCGGTTATTGGTTCTGGGACCCGGTGGAAAATGCCTCGCTGATGCCGTGGTTGGCTGGTACAGCCTTGCTGCATTCCGCCATTGTCGTGGAAAAACGCGATACGTTGAAGGTTTGGACCATCTTGATGGCGATTGTTGCTTTTTCAACATCGCTGCTCGGTACTTTTGTGGTGCGGTCCGGTTTGCTCACCTCGGTTCATTCTTTCGCAACAGACCCCACTCGCGGCACAATTTTGCTGGGATTGTGTGTTTTGCTCACGGGCGGGGCGCTGGCACTGTTTGCGTGGCGAGCCAGCAGCTTGAAGCCGGGTGGCACTTTTCAACTGCTTAGTCGCGAAAGCGCGCTCATTGGCAATAATGTCTTGCTGACGGTGATCTTGTTCTTTGTCATGCTTGGCACCTTCTGGCCAACCATTGCGGAGCTGACCAGCGGGCGTAAAGTCTCAATCGGCCCACCTTTTTATAATTTCTGGGTGATTCCGTTGTTTACGCTATTGGTGGTGTTTATGGGCATGGGTATTTTTCTGCCTTGGAAGCGCGGCAAAGGAGGAGCGTTATGGAAGCGCGCCCGCCTGCCTTTGGCGGCTTCTTTGCTGCTTTCTTTTGCGGTCTATTTCATCACCGCGCCGGGACAGGCCTTGGCCTTTCTGGTTGGTTTGATTGCTTTTTGGATGATCTTTATTTCTCTTGCGGATGGGGCCGAGCGCATCAAACTGTTTCGGGTGCCTTTGGCAGAAAGCGGGCGGCGCTTTAAATCTACACCGCGTAGTTTTTGGGGCGGTACGTTGGCGCATTTGGGCTTAGGGGTAGCGATTTTGGGCATGGCGGGCACATCGCTGTGGGCCGAGCAAAAGGTCGCGGTGCTGATGCCCGGGGAGAGCTTGGAACTGGCTGGGTTTGACCTACGCTTTGATGGGGTCCGACAGGCCAAGGTGGCCAATTATGAAACCGAGATGGGCAGTTTTACCCTGTTAAAAAAGGGCAAAATTGTTGGGGCGTTGGTACCGGAACGGCGTTGGTATCCGGTGGCGCAGATGGAGACGGTTGAGGCGGCCATTTTGCCGCGCTGGGGTAATGATATTTATGTGGCCATCGGCGAGCCGCGCGGGGCGGGTGGCCAAGGCCGGGTGGTGCGGGCCTATCATCACCCGCTCATCTACTATCTCTGGTTCGGAGCCATTTTGATGACTTTGGGGGGCATTTTGTCTCTCACGGATCGACGCTATCGCATTGGTGCCCCGGCTGGGAAAAACAAAAAGAATGTAGTCCCACCGTCTAGCGAGCCTGTCGCCACAACACCGGAAGGAGCGCAAGCATGAGACGATTTTTGATCTCGTCTATTGGGCTTTTCTTTTGGGCGCTTAGTCTGGGGGCTGGATTGTGGCTCCCTTCAGCAGTAGGGCAAGGGGCGCGCGATGTGGACCTCTATCTCGAAGACCCAGCGCAGGAAGAGCGTGCCAGGCAGATTTCCGACCAGCTTCGCTGTGTGGTGTGCCAAAGCCAGTCAATCAATGGTTCAAACGCCTTTCTCGCCCGCGATATGCGCAATCTAGTTCGTGAGCGAGTGGCGGCCGGTGATAGTGATGAAGAGATTTTTGCTTTCTTCGTGGATCGCTATGGGGAAGGGGTGTTGATGAAACCCAACGCCAAAGGCATCAATAAGCTGTTGTGGAGTGCCCCGCTCATTCTTCTCTTGCTCGGTGGTGGGTTGGCAATCATGTTTGTGCGCCAACAAGCAACCCAACCCATTACTCCCCCAGCGCCTTTGGATGACGAAGAGCAAGATTTGCTGCGGGCGGCTTTGGAAGAAGAAAAGGGGGTGGAAAAGACAACAATTACCCGGTCAGAACCAGAGCCTTCAAAAAGGGTAGCGAAGGAGCAAACGGGCACGCATAAAGCAGAAAAAAATTCAAACACCCCTTGATGGTGCAAAAGCATGGCCTCTCGAAGGGTGAGGTGTGCCAGAATTGAAGGCCTATTCCCCGATCTTTTTGATGGGGGTGAGGGGGGCAAAATCTCCCGGCGTGCCGCTTTGTTTTGCGGTCATGGCGGCCATGATTTCCGATTGCTGCAACAGGCTCGCATTCCACAGGGCGATGCGATCGAGCCCATCTTGGGTATTGTGATCGCGCGAATAGGTAATCGCTTGCTTGATGCCGTGAATGGCCAGCGGTGCTTTTTCCGCAATCTCATTAGCCATGGCGTTGACCCCCGCCAGCAAGGCCTTTTCATCTTCAAATATTTTATTCACCAAGCCATAATGGGCGGCCTCATCGGCCAGCATTTTGCGCCCCGTATAGGCCAACTCTCGCACGACTCCTTCTGGTAATAGATTCAACAGGCGCGGGAAGGTGCCCACATCAGCGGTCATGCCAATATTGATTTCATAGATGGTAAAATAGGCATCCTCTGTGCAATAGCGCATATCTGCCGCGCTCACCATATCGACCCCGCCGCCAATACAGCCCCCTTGAATGGCGCAAAGCACTGGCACCCTGCACTGTTCCAACGCCGTAAATGCCGCCTGCATGGCTTTGACATTCTCGATAAATCCCAACCCAACATTGGCTTTTTTGTGAACATCAGTTTCGCCTGCCCCAAGATTAGCCGCAAGCTGGGCGAAGGCGCCCAAATCAATTCCGGCCGTGAAATGGGGCCCTTCAGCAGAAATAATCACCGCCCGGGTTTTGCCCTTTTGATCAAGCGCCGCCATCGCCTCTGGTAATTCTCGCCAAAAATCAAGCCCCATGGCATTGCGCTTGTCTGGGTTATTCAAGCGCAGATGGGCCAGTGCGCCCTCATAGGAAAGATCAAAACTGGTATAGGTCATAAAATTATCCTTAGGCCTTGGGTGAGGGTGACAGGCTTTCTCTAAAGGGAGTTAGCTGTTTGCTCCGTAGCATATAATGCAAATTTTGACACGCTAAAGAGGGGGGGGGTAGCCTAACGCTCGTAACAGATCGGAGGAGAAAATGCCAATCGTTGAAGATGAAATTATCATTGTTGGATCGCCAGAAAATTATCAATATGAGTCAGCAGGTTATGAGTTTTACCTAACCCCAAACAATACGGGTTTTCAAGGAGAAGGCTATTATGAAGGGGTTGGACCAGACATAGATGTTTACTTTTCTGCTTTATTACAATTATTAGAAGAAGCGTATCCTAATTTGGATTTCGGGTATGATCCCCAAGATGGGACTTGGGTTGTATCAGCTGACCCTAACTCGAATGGCGGATTCGTTGATACGAATAATAATGGAGTTTATGATGGAGATGATTTTACAATAAATCTTGATGAACCTCTCGTCGTTTCATCATTATGACGCACAAACAATCGGGAATTATTTTGTCGAATGGGATGCGCCGATTTGATCTATAGATATATGAATGTAATTGATATAAGAAGGATAAAGAACCTATTGGCGCACTATTTTTTGTTTTCCTTCCTTATCCCTATTTTTCAGATTGCGCCCGTGTGGGCGGACAGTGATAAGAACAGCCGAATCCAAATTCAATCGGATAATTTCATTGTTGAATATTTTTTAGATCAATGCCTAGGAGAGCGTCTGAATTATGAAAGGTTGCTCACCATTGTAGAAGATGATTGGCGACCACTTTCTTTGGTGGAGATAAGAAATACAACTAATGGAATTTTACCCAACCATGTTCGTGGTGAGGAATTTTGGTTGAATGATGTTCAATTGAGATTAGTTGTTGGTTCCGGTTCTAGGGTTGCGTCTTTATGGGTGCGTAAAGTTCATGAAAATGGTGGGGTTGTTCATTTTGAACCATCCAACAAAAATAAATCTAAGCTTGTCATCAAAAAGAATGCAAAATCGGGAGAAGTTCTGGAGAGGCATGAGCTTTATGATGATTACCATGATTGCAGCCTATATATTTCTCAAGCCAATAAACTTGGGAGTATAGAGCAACTACAATATGATATAGAAGAAACGCGTATTGATGGCGTCAAGGTTGGTGCTGCTGAAGATCCCGTCCTTCCAAGCTTGTCCTATGTCTATATTTGGCAGGTTGATAATTATGGGAGCTTTAACTTATATCCTTCCGCGAATTACGGAATATCAGAGTTTGGTGTGGTCTTGAGTGCGCATAAAATATATCCATTGCATGGAGATGGCGAGGAAGAATAGCAAATGTGGAAGGCTGTATACTATTCAAACAAGAATCGCTCACTTGCATTGCTGATAATATTCGTAACCCTTTTCTTGTTTTCAGGTATGCATACCCAGGCCTCAAGTCGAATTGAAAGCCAATCACCCTTACTGCAATTTTTTCTGCAATATTGCACGGGTGAAAACCTCGATTTCGATCTTTTGAGCGCAGAATTTCCCCGTGAAGGGTGGCGGGAATTGGAGCCGACAACCCTCAGCGCGACTACAGGAGCCATTCTAGATTATCGTATTCGCGGTTGGGAATTTACGATTGATGATGCGCCTGTTCGCTTCATTATTGGGTCTGGATCACATGTTTCTTCGCTCATGCGTTCTTATCTTCATAAAAATGGAACGGTTGTTTATTTTGATCCGCCAGGGGGCAAGAGCGGAGAGGAAACCAAACCGATTATAAAATATGATCGCGCTACGAGAGAAAAACAAATAGTAGCCGACTTATATGATGATTATCATCAATGCGCCCTGTATTTTAAAGAACAGGATTTGCCAATTGGTATAAATCAATTTCGGGATCAAATTTATCAAACGGAGATAGATAAGAAAAAATTAGAGTTTCCCCATATTGACCGTCGTTTTGCCTATGTCAGCACCTGGTCGTCCCCTGATTGGGGGAAGTTTTCTTTGAATGATTTGCCAGCCGAAAAACGCGATGGTTTCACCCATTCACTTACATCAAATAAAATATACCCGAAAGAAAATAGGAAAAACTGGACGGCTAAAAAAGAAAGATATTAGTCCGCAATATCAAAATGTTCTGGTCGGCGGGTGAGAATGGAAAATATCGCATCATGGTCATTTTTCTCGTCGGATTTGAGATCTTTGACCCTCTCTTCTTCCCATTGCTCGGGGTCAAGAGCCGGAAAGAAGACATCGCCGTCAATTTCTACGGCCACTCGAGTGAGATAGATTTTCTTCACCAGCGGTAAGGCTTGGCGATAGATTTCACCGCCGCCAATAATGCATATTTCTTGAACCTGTCGGGCCAAGGCGAAGGCTTCAGCGATGGTAATGGCATCTTCCAAATCATGGGCGATGGTTACATCCTTATAGGCCACATCTGCTTGGTGGGTGATCACCACATTATCCCGCCCGGGCAAGGCGCGACCGATAGAGCGATAGGTATTATGTCCCATGATGGTCGGCTTGCCGAGGGTGTTTTGCTTAAACCATTTCAAATCATCAGAAAGCCGCCACGGCAAGCCATTGCCTTTGCCAATAACATTATTCTGCCCCATGGCCACGACAATGGCGAGAGGCATATTGGTTTGGCGTTCCAACAGCTCCCCCATTAAACCGCAATCGGCGCTTTGATAGAGGGGTGTGCTTCGTAACCGATAATCTCAATGTCTTCAAAGGTGAAGTTAAACAGATCTGTTACAGCTGCGTTTAGTTTCAGGCGGGGCAGGGGCAGGGGCGTGCGTTGCAATTGCAAACGCGCCTGTTGCAAATGGTTCAGATAAAGATGGGCGTCTCCCAGCGTGTGGATAAAATCCCCCACCTGTAAACCGCTCACTTGCGCCATCATGTGGGTCAATAAGGCGTAGGAAGCGATATTGAAGGGCACGCCGAGGAAAATGTCCGCCGAGCGCTGATAAAGCTGACAGGAAAGCCGCCCATCGGCCACATAAAACTGAAATAGACAATGGCAGGGTGGTAAGGCCATCTTGTCCAGTTCCGCTACATTCCATGCACTAACAATATGGCGCCGACTATTGGGATTGGTTTTTAAATCCGCGAGTAGCTGCTTGAGTTGATCAATGGTTGCGCCATCAGGAGTGCCCCAAGAGCGCCATTGCTTGCCATAGATGGGCCCAAGATCACCCGCCTCATCGGCCCATTCATCCCAAATGCTGACCTTATTGTCGCGCAAATATGCGATGTTCGTATCCCCGGCAATGAACCATAACAGCTCGTGAATGATTGAGCGCAAATGTAGTTTCTTGGTGGTGACCAGCGGAAACCCTTTAGCCAGATCAAACCGCATTTGATGGCCGAATACAGAGCGTGTGCCGGTGCCGGTGCGATCACCTCGCTCGCTGCCCTCGTCCAAAACCCGTTCCAAGAGATCAAGATAGACTTGCATCACCCACTCTCCGCCAATAGGCTCAGCTGCTCAATCTTGGCGATGGTCGAGCGGTGATCCTGATCGGTTAGTGCCGTGGGGTAATCGCCGGTAAAGCAATGATCTGTAAAAGCGGGGGCGTCTTTTTGTCGTGGTCCCTTGCCAAAGGCTTCATACATGCCATCAAGAGATAGGAAAGACAGGCTATCGGCGCCGATAATGGTGCGCATCTCTTCCACGGATCGGCTGGCGGCGAGTAATTCTTCTCGTGATGGTGTATCAATGCCGTAAAAGTCTGGATATTGAATGGGGGGGCAGGCAATGCGCAAATGCACCTCTTTGGCCCCGGCCTTGCGTAACATGGCGATGATTTGCCGCGAGGTGGTGCCGCGCACCAAACTATCGTCAATTAGTACCACTTTACGCCCTTTGATCACCCCTTTATTGGCCGAATGTTTGCGCCGTACGCCGGCTTCGCGAATAGATTGCGCCGGTTGAATAAAGGTGCGCCCCACATAATGGCCACGAATAAGTGCCATCTCATAGGGGATATTGGTGGCTTGGGCGTAGCCAATGGCGGCGGCGACGCCGGAATCGGGAATGGGAGAGACCATATCCGCATCACACGGGGCTTCGCGGGCCAATTGTCGCCCAAGACGTTTGCGGAGTTGATAGACACTTTGACCGTCGATAAATGAATTGGGTCGCGCAAAATAGATCATCTCAAATAGGCAGGGGCGTGTCTGTTTAGGTTCTGGAAAAACCTGCCGACTTTCCACAGAACCATCAGCGCGACAAATTACTACCTCGCCGGGCTTTACATCACGCACATAGTCAGCCCCGATCAAATCAAAGGCACAGGTTTCTGAAGCCAAAACCGGCGCATTGCCTAGCCGTCCCAAGACGAGGGGTCTAATGCCCACGGGATCGCGCACCCCGATCAGCAATTCCTGAGTTAGAATGCACAAGGCGTAGGCCCCTTCTACAGCCGTTAGGCTATCGATAACCTTGTCGATCATATTCATGCCCCGGGACAAGGCGGCCAATTGTACAAAATGTTCGGAGTCTGAGGTGGTTTGAAATATGGATCCTTTGCGGATCAGTTCTTTGCGCAAGGTGCGGGCATTGGTGAGATTGCCATTATGGGCAACTGCAATGCCGCCGCGATCAAGATCGGCGAAAAAAGGTTGCACATTGCGTAAAACCGTCTCGCCGGTGGTGGAATAGCGTGTGTGACCAATAGCCGCACTGCCCTTTAGACGTGCCAGCACTTTTTCGTCGGAAAAATTATCGGCCACCAATCCCATTTTTTTTTCCGAATGAAAGCGACTGCCATCCCAAGAAACAATGCCCGCGGCTTCTTGTCCGCGATGTTGTAAGGCATGCAATCCTAGGGCGGTTTTGGCGACCGCTTCTTCCGCCCCAATGATGCCGAAAATACCGCATTCTTCTTTCAAGGCACGGTCGGCGAAATAGGATTGGTTTTGTGGGAAGCGGGCTTCGCGTTTGAGAAAATCAGCAGCAGCGCGGGTCTCAATGGTGGGTTGGGCCGGATATTTCATTCTCTCACCACGTAAACTTTGGCCTGTCGGCTGTTGCTATGTACTCGGTTGCTTATCCGGTTGATAATCGCCGGGCAAGGTCTCAAAGCCGATATTTTCCAGCATATCCGCTGATGCTTTGGCTATGGGCAGAGTCGCTGCATTCTTGAACCCGTCAGGGGCATTTCCATCGACGGCATAATAATTAATGATCAAATAGAGCCCGCCGATCAGCACAAAGCCGCGCACCAGCCCGAATAGCCCCCCCAATATATGGTCAATAAGGCCGATTTTGCCGCCCATAAATTTGTGCCGCAGCCCCTCAACCACCAGTAAAGTCATAATGAAAATGATGGCAAAAATGACCAGAAATAGGAGCAATTTGGTAAAAGTGCTATTATTGGCCCCGACCAGCGCGCCAATGGGCTGGCTGAGATAGATGGCAGCGATAAAGCCCACAGCCAGTACCAGAAGGGAGATCATTTCGCGGGTAAGGCCACGGGCGAAAGCGAACAGGGTGGACAGGCTAAGCGCCGCTATCACAATCCCATCAAACCAGGTCATAGACCAAACCTTCCACCCACTTCCCCCACTTTTACACAGGCCTCGTTTCTAACCAAAAAAAGCCACCTTTACCATGGGGTCAAGCGCGTTTTTTCAAATAGCGCACAAAATCTGACAGGTTATGGAATTCATGCAGGCGCACGGTGCGAGCCTTGGCGGTGAAGGGGGATAGGATTTGCTCAAATCCGAGCTTGGCGGCCTCTTTGATTCGCGCTTGGGGCTGGGGTACGGGGCGGATTGCTCCGGAAAGACCGACCTCGCCAAAAATTACTGATTTGCGGGGGAGGGGCTGGTCGAGCAGTGCTGAGATGAGGGCGGCGGCGGCGGCCAAATCGGCGGCTGGCTCAGAAACACGCATCCCTCCGGCGACATTCAAAAACACATCGGCGCGCGAAAAATCCAGCCCGCACCGGGTATCTAGCACCGCCAGCAACATGGAGAGCCGAGCTGCGTCCCATCCCACCACGGCGCGGCGCGGGGCACCCAATGTGGATGGTGATACCAAGGCTTGAAATTCCACCAATACAGGCCGTGTGCCCTCTAGCCCTGCGAACACGGCCGAGCCGGAAATATCCCCATCGGTTTCGCTTAAAAAAAGCTCTGACGGGTTGGAGACCGGACGCAAGCCCTTGCCGGTCATCTCGAAAATGCCAATTTCATGGGCGGCTCCGAAGCGGTTTTTAACCGCACGCAAAATGCGAAAAGAACGCCCAGCTTCGCTTTCAAAATATAAAACCGCATCGACCATATGTTCCACGACGCGCGGACCGGCAATTTGCCCATCCTTGGTTACATGCCCTACCAAGAGCAGCACACAACCGCTCTGCTTGGCATAGCGCACCAATTCCTGAGCACAGGCGCGTACTTGCGTCACCGTGCCAGGGGCAGCGGGAATGGCATCAGACCAGACGGTCTGGATTGAATCCATGATCAGCACTGCGGGTTTTTGTTTTTTTACCGATGCCAGAATTGAGGAAAGCGAGGTCGCCGCCGCCAGTTCAATGGTGCTATCGGCTATTCCCATTCGGTTGGCCCGCAGCCTGATCTGGCTGACCGATTCTTCCCCCGAAATATAGGCGATCTTTTGTCCATGGTTGGCCAAGGCA
>JALWRV010000384.1 GCA_027080545.1 Parvularculaceae bacterium | reverse complement strand
TGAGCTTGTCGAAGGGTGGGCCTGCCTGCCTCCCGCGCCCTTCAACTTCGCTTAAGGGTGAGGCGGGGTCGAAAGATAGAAATACCATGCCAGACCTAGAATTCATAAATACAGAACGCTTGGCTCAGCGCCCGCTGACGGTAAAAGACGCCCCCGCCCTTTATGCGGCGGTCAATGATTTTGATGTCATAAAAATGACCGCCACATGGAAATGGCCCATTGACGAGGCGTTTGTGCGGGGGTGTTTGGTCAAGTGGCAAAAGGGCCGCGGCAAAACGCAGCTTGGCTTTGGCATTTTTGTTGATGATGTTTTAATCGGTAATATGGGCGGCGGCATTGAGGTCCACAGAGAAAATGGCCAAGAAGTTATTTTCATCGGCTATATGATTGGCAAAAAATGGTGGGGGCAGGGCTATGTTAGCGAAGCTGTGCCAGCCCTTTGTTCGGCGCTCTGGTCACGCCTCGGGCCTTATGATATTTACGCAGAGCATTTTTTCGATAATCCGGCGTCGGGCCGTGTATTGGAAAAATGTGGCTTTCGCCATATCGGTGCCGCCCCCTTGCAATGGTGCGAAGCGCGGCAGAAAAAAATACCCGGCGAACAATATGTTTTGAAAGCTCGAAGTGCCTCATGAAATTTCTCGACCGGACAAAAATCTATGTAAAAAGCGGCAATGGCGGCGCGGGCTGTTTGTCTTTTCGTCGCGAGCGCTATGTGGAATATGGCGGTCCCGATGGCGGCGACGGGGGGCGCGGGGGCCATGTGTTTGCCGAAGCGGTGGATAATCTCAACACCCTGATCGATTATCGCTATCAACAACATTTCAAGGCCGATACCGGTGTTCATGGCATGGGGCGCAACCGCACCGGCAAAGACGGCGCGGACCTGACCATCAAAGTTCCCGTGGGCACGCAGATTTTTGAAGAAGATGAAGAAACACTCATCGCTGATTTGGATCAAGTGGGCAAGAAAGTGTTATTGGCCAAAGGCGGCAATGGCGGCTTTGGCAATGCGCGGTTTAAATCTTCCACCAACCAAGCGCCGCGTCGGGCCAATCCCGGCCAAGCGGGCGAGGAGCGCACCCTCTGGCTGCGCTTAAAACTAATCGCCGATGTGGGGCTTCTCGGTCTGCCCAATGCGGGCAAGTCGACGCTGCTATCGGTGGTTTCTGCGGCCAAACCAAAAATTGCCGATTATCCCTTTACAACCCTGCATCCCAATCTTGGCGTGGTGCGTATTTCTTCTGGCGAAAGTTTCGTCATGGCGGATATTCCGGGGCTGATCGAAGGCGCCCATGAGGGGGTTGGCATTGGCGACAGGTTTCTTGGCCATGTGGAGCGTTGCGCCGCTCTTTTGCATTTGGTAGATGCGAGCCAGGCGGATGTCGTCGGGGCCTATCGCACAGTGCGGCGTGAGGTTGAGCGCTATGGGGCGCAGCTTGGGGGGCGGCCAGAATTGCTGGCGCTCAACAAGATTGACCTTCTGAGCGAAGAAGATGTGCAGGCAAAAAAACAAGCGCTGGAAGAAGCTTCTGGCAATAAAGTGCTCTGCCTTTCGGCGGCAACCCAAACCCATGTGCAAGAATGTGTGAAGCAATTATTGAGGCTCACCAAAGAGCAGCGCAAGGCCGACAAAGAAAAAGTGCTGGCCGAAGAGCAAAGCGGGGCATGGCAACCGGAAAGCTAGGCCTTGTTTAAGAAGTAAGCTCCGTGAACTGACCATATTTGCGAAAGCGATAGAGATAGGTCGGCAAAATAGCTTCCATGGTTTCCGGCGTAATATTCAGGTCTTTCAAAGTATTGATGCCGTCCGGTTCATTGGCCAGAACATTGTCAATCTTCAGCATTTTCACTTGGTCTGAGGTGATTGGCGCGTTGACCAATCCCATGGAGAGAAAATTAATAATATCCCCGGAAAGCCCCATGAACCCTGCGAGGGCAAAAGGCACCGGCACCAACAGGCATTTGCGATCAATAATTTTGGCCGTAAGCTGCATCAGCTCTTTAAAACTTTTCACCTGTGGGCCTGCTAGCGCATATTCCTTGCCACGGGATTTCTGGTTTTCCAAAGCGGCGCAAATGGCATCAGCCACATCATCCACATAGACCGGTTGGAATTTTGTATGCCCGCCACCGATTAGCGGCACCGAACGGAAGGTGACCATCATGCCCGCAAAGCGATTGAAAAAATCATCCCCCGCGCCGAAAATGATTGAGGGGCGCATGATGGTGGCGGTGGGGATCGTGTCGCGCATTGCCGCTTCGCCCACTTTTTTAGAGCGCCCATAGGCGCTGGGGCTTTCGCTGCTGGCACCCATGGTGGAAATATGCACGACATTCTCTATGCCCGCTTCGGCACAGAGGCGGGCAAGATCAGCGGTCCCTTTTTCATGGACGGCACTGAAATTTTGCGCCCCGTGATTGGCTAAAATGCCCACCAAATTCACCACCGCATCGGCACCATCAAGGGCGGCGGCAATAGAATCGGGCATGCGGATATTCGACTGGGCCAATTGAATCTGGCCAACACTGCCCAAGGGCAACAAGAAGCTGGCTAGATGGGGCCGCCGTACGGCCACACGCACACGCCAGCCACGCTTTGCCAATTCGCGCACCACATGGCGGCCAACAAAGCCTGAACCGCCAAAAACCACCGCTAATTTGCTCATTTTTATGATCCTTCCCGTCACTTGCCTGCCATAGCCGAAAGCGGGGCCGAGTTCAATCGGGGGATAGGGCCCGTTTTGCCCGCAAGATGGGGCGGCTAGCGGGCCAAGAGGGGCCTGCGGACGGTGAAAAAGAGCCCGTGAGAAAGGGTTTGACAAGAGCGATTGGCCGCCCTAATTCCAGCCATTCCAAAATCTCTAGCCCAGGTGGCGGAATTGGTAGACGCGCTGGCTTCAGGTGCCAGTGGCCGCAAGGCCGTGGAAGTTCGAGTCTTCTCCTGGGCACCAAAGAAAATTCCAAAAAAATCTCACAACATAAAATAAGGCAAGAAAATCAGTGCTTTGATGTTGTTTTTCCACTGTCTTTGTCCGATGTGGTGCGGTTAAATTTGTTGGTATTATTGTTGG
>JALWRV010000383.1:201-3077 GCA_027080545.1 Parvularculaceae bacterium | reverse complement strand
AGACCCGACCACACCGTCGGGGCAACCATCTATTGGTACGGGTGTGTGATCCGGAAAAGCAGGTAGAAATTTTAGCCCATCAAAACATTCTTTGTGATGTACGCAATCAAGCTTTGCGGTTTTCTCTACACCTCTATAATAATGAAAATGATGTAGCTGCCTTACTGACAGCGCTGGCACCAATGCTGGTAGACGAAACGCAGAAGCCATAGGACCCTATGATGCGGGAATTGAACTTTATCTTTGTGGTTTTGGGGGTGATATTTCTATCCGGTTGTGCCTCTCTCATCGCCCCGCCTCCCACTATTGCGCCACAAAAGGTGAAGGCTGGCCAATATCAGCTCGACCCAGATCACACCGCATTGATTTTCAAAGTCAATCATTTAGGCCTTTCCCGCTTTGTGGGGCGGTTTGAGCAGGTACAAGCCAGTTTGAATTTTGATGCCGCCAATCCAGAAGCAACCCGTCTCGAAGCGCTTATTGATATTAGTAGCCTTGATGTCGCCAATGATGATTTTGCTAAAACCCTAACCGGTCGCGGGTGGTTTGACGCCAATACTTACCCCCAAGCCCGCTTTGTCGCCACCGGACTGACCCCCAAAGATGAGCGCCATTATGTGCTGCATGGAAATTTTACCTTGAAAGGCATCACCAAGCCGTTGGATTTGGAGGTAATTTTTAACGGCGGCAGCACCGTGTTGATAACAGGCAAATATAGCCTTGGTTTTGAAGCCCACGGTGAATTTTTGCGCTCTGAATTTGGTCTAGATCGATTTACTAATTTTGTTGGTGATAAAGTCCAGATCGAATTCTACGGAGAGTTTCAACGTACAAAGGTTAATCCGTAAGCGAATCTTTAATAAAATTTTTGCCTCTCTTTTAACGCGACCTTAACCATGGTTGCGTCATCTATAAGCCTGCGTCCATTTTCCATTAACCTTTTCGGATTTGTTTTCATGTTACGCTTGGGTTTAACTTTTATTACTGCTTGTTCCTTCTTTTTCGTTCTCACCCTACAAAGCGCGCTTACCGGGGCCTTGGCCGCTGGACCTGAAACCCATACGCCGTCCGGCTTACCCGTGCCCCGCTTTGTGGCATTAAAAAACAACAAGACCTATGGGCGGGTCGGTCCTTCCTTTGACTATCCGGTACGCTATGAGTTTCATCGCAAACACCTGCCCTTGCGGGTAATTGCCGAAACGCCGGACAATGTATGGCGCAAGGTTGAGGATTTTGAAGGCAAGACCATGTGGATTCATCGCTCGCAATTGGTAAATGCGGATATGGTCATGATCATAGGGAGCGACGCGGTCGCCCTGAGGGCTGATGGGCGCGATAATGCGGCCATTCGCGCCATGACTGAACCTGGCGTGCTGGCAAAGATTGAGCAGTGCGACCAAAATTGGTGCCGCGTCACCATAGACCGGTTTCGCGGATGGCTACCGGTTACCAGCCTTTGGGGGGTTAACCCTTAGGAGCCTATCACCGGATCAGACTTGCCAGCCTAGCCCACATCTCGCTACTCTGCTTATTTAGCGTGAATTGGGGCTCTGCCGGACATGACGAGTAAATTTTTCCACTATTTGCCACTTGGCTTGATGGTCTTGCTGATATCCGCCTGCACCTCTGTACCCAAGCCAGCTGTGCCTATGTCAGCGCCTGAAGGTGCGCTCACCCGCAATGAGAATGGCTGGGTCATGGATAGGCCCTTGGCCAGCTTTTCGGACTATATCTTGATAAAAAACACCGAGAATGGCCCCGTAAGGGTGACACTTGAAGAGATGATCCCAGACCTTGCGCAATTTGACGTGGTATTTGTGGGCGAAGCCCATGGCCATGCAGCCAATCATTATTTGCAGTCGAGGATATTTTCCGGCCTTTATCGTCTCAATCCCCAATTGAGCCTATCCATGGAGCAATTCGAGCGCCCAGCGCAAACCATTGTCGATGACTATTTACAAGGCAAGATTGGCGAGGAGACCTTGGTGTTTGAGGGCAAGGCTTGGCCTCATTATCGCTCATCCTATCGGCCATTGGTCGAATTTGCCCGACATAAAAAACTGCCCGTTATCGCCGCCGAGGTTCCCGGCAATCTGGTTTCTTGCATCGGCGAAAGGGGGCCAGATTTTCTGAACCATTTGGAGGAACCTGCCCGTGGCTGGGTCGCACAACAATTGCACCTTGATGATGGGCCCTATCGACAGCGCTTTTATGCTTTTATGGACCAAGCGGCCGGTCATTCGGTAGATGAGGGCATAAGTGAAGAACAAAAGACACAACAAAAATATTATCGCTACGCTGCACAGGCGGCGCGTGATGACACGATGGCGGAATCCATTGCCCGCCATTTGCAAAGCCATCAAGACCGCAAAATTATGCACATTAATGGCTCTTTCCATTCTGCCAGGCTCTTGGGCACGCCAGAGCGCGTAGCCTTGCGTTTGCCGGGGGTAACCATGGCCAATATACACCCGGTTTTGGTCGAAAACCCAGATCGGCCCTCATTCTCAACGGAAGACCTCGCTGAAGGGCGCTATTTGATGTTGCTCTATCCGGTGCCACCACGTTTTGTTCAAATGAAAAATATCAACGCCTTCATCGCCCGCACCAAGAGCGCTATCGATAAGGATCGTTGTGCCTATTGACGCCCCTCTCAGGGCTTGCGCACACCCCCTTACCCGTTGATATTCAATAATAATCCAGCCTGCCAAAGGGGCGCTGGCTTGCATATTGACGCCGCCTCACCACCCCGATAGGTAGTCGGGACCAAAAAGGATTTTTTCATGAAACAACAATCCAGTTACAGCAAAGAAGAATTGCTCGATTGCGGCCAAAATGGCTTTGACGGGCCGGGAACCGCACAATTGCCCATTCCG
>JALWRV010000383.1:0-191 GCA_027080545.1 Parvularculaceae bacterium | reverse complement strand
CATCACCTCTGATGGCGGCAAATATGATAAAGGGCACATTATTGCCGAACTGGATATTGATCCAGCATTATGGTTTTTTTCCTGCCATTTCCCCGGAGACCCGGTGATGCCCGGCTGTCTTGGCCTTGATGCCATGTGGCAATTGGTTGGGTTTTTTCTCACCTGGTCCGGCAATCCGGGGGCTGGCCGTG
>JALWRV010000382.1 GCA_027080545.1 Parvularculaceae bacterium | reverse complement strand
CATTTGCAGAACAATGAATTTCTCGCCGGAGACTATTCTATTGCCGATATGGCCAATTGGTGCTGGGTGCGCACGGGACGGTGGTCCGGGGTTGATCCGGCTGATTTTTCTCATCTGACCCGATGGGTGGAACAGATTGAGGCGCGTCCGGCTGCAGCCAAGGGTGTGTGTGTGCCAAGAGATCTGTCGGAAACTTTGAAAGATGAGGGTAAGGGGGCGGCGGATTTTGCCAAAGAAGCCCGCAAGCTGGTGCAAGGATTAGAGGAATAATCAGCAATAGACCCGCGTCACCCGGGGCCCCAAGTTCACGATCAATTCATAGGCAATGGTGCCGATGCGCTCGGCGGCCTGTTCGATGGGAATATGGGTGCCGAACAGCTCCCCATAATCGCCAATGGAGGGTGTTTCTTCGAGCGCGGAAATATCGGCCACCACCATATCCATAGAGACCCGCCCGACCAGAGGGCAGAGATGGTTTTTTATGTGAACATAGGCCTTGCCGGAATGGGCGCGGGAAAACCCGTCTCCATAACCAAGGGCGAGGGTCGCGAGGCGGGTTGGTTTTTCGGCAGTAAAACGCGCCCCATATCCCACTGACTGACCGGCCTTGATGGTGCGTATTTGAACGATTGGGGCCTGCAAGCAGGCGACCGTTTGTAAACTCGGCTCCGGTGCATCTTGAGGGCCACCCCCATAAAGGGCGAGGCCCGGCCGCACCAGCTGTTCGGTGCCCGGAGCAAAGAGGGGCAAAAACAGACCGGCCGAAGCGGATAGGCTGGCCCCCGATTGGGGCCAGATTGTTTGTGCTTTTTTAAACAAAATGTTGAAGTTTTTTACCTGCTCGGCATTTTGCGGGGCGTCATGGTCCGAGGCGCAGGCAAAATGTGACAGCACATAGCGCACATCAAGATTTGCCGGGGGGGCGTCCAGCAAAGCGGCAAAGTCCGCCGGGTCAAGTCCCAGCCGGTTCATGCCCGTGTCCACATGGATCACGCATGGCCCTGTGCTCGCGGTTTGCCAGAGGTTAATCTGGTCGAAACTATTGAGCACCGGTATGAGCTGATAGCGGGTGAAAGAGCTAATGGTCTGGGGGCAGGGGCCATTAAACACATAGATCGACGGTCCGGCCCCGATAATATGGCGCAGCGCGACCGCTTCAAAGTCATAAGCAACAAAAAAATGGCCTGCCCCGGCGATGCGCAAGGATTTGGCAACCGCTTCAAGGCCCAGCCCATAGGCATCGGCCTTTACCGTGCAGGCAATATTTGCAGATCCGGCTTTTTGTTGCAGGGTGCGAAAATTTTGCTGCAGCGCGCTGCACTTGACAAGCAAGCGCGGGCGCAAGGTTTGTGCAAGGGTCTTAGGGTCAGCGGTCTTAGGGTTAGCCATGGGCGGCACGCTAGACCGGTTGATGCCAAATTACGAGGGTTAGTTGAGGAGGCGGGGGTGCCGTAAAGATGCTTTTTCCCTAAAATCCGCCATCGCCATATCGGCTGGGATCGGCGAGGTTAGAAAATTTGGTGATATTTTCATCAAAGGCCAGCTTGACGATGCCGATTGGCCCGTGGCGCTGTTTGCCAATTACCACTTCGGCGATGCCATGGGCTTCCTCACAGCGGGCGAGCCATGTTGCGTGTTTTTCTGCCTCTTTTTCATTCGGCTCTTCCCGGCGCAGATAATATTCTTCCCGATAAACAAACATCACCACATCGGCGTCTTGCTCGATGGAACCGGATTCGCGCAAATCAGCCAATTGCGGGCGCTTGTCTTCGCGTTGCTCAACCTGCCGCGAGAGCTGTGACAGGGCGATGATGGGCACATTCAGTTCTTTGGCCAAAGCCTTCAACCCGACAGTGATTTCGGTTACTTCCTGCACCCGATTATCCCCGGCGCGTTTGGAGCCGGACAATAGTTGCAAATAGTCGATCACCAATAGGCCCAAACCATGTTGGCGTTTCAATCGGCGGGCGCGGGCGGCCAGTTGGGCGATGGAGAGGCCGCCCGTATCGTCAATATGCAGCGGTAGGTCATTGAGGGCTTGAGCGGCGTCATAGATCCGATCAAAATCTGCCTGTTCTATGTCGCCGCGCCTTATCCGGTCAGAGGAGATGCCGGTGAACTCTGCCAATATCCGGCCTGCGAGCTGATCGGCGGACATTTCTAGGGAGAATAAGCCGACAATCGCCCCGTCTTCGGCTTTGACGCTGCCATCGGGTTGGCGCACAGGTTTGTAGGCGCGCGCCGCATTGACCGCGATATTGGTGGCCAAGGCGGTTTTGCCCATGGAAGGCCGGCCCGCGAGAATGATCAGATCCGACGGGTGCAGGCCACCCAGCTTATGATCGAGATCGGACAGGCCCGAGGCAACCCCGGCGAGCCCGCCCCCGCGTTGAAAAGCGGCATTGGCAATTTCAATGGCCCCAGCTAGCGCGGTCTCAAAGGTTTTAAACCCGCCCCCATATTTTCCGGTCTCGGCCAGACGATAAAGTTCCGCTTCGGCATCTTCCACCTGCTTTTGGGGGTCATCTTCCAAAGAAGAGGCGCGGGCCCGTCCCACCATATCGGAGCCAAGCCGCACCAAGCCCCGCTGTACCGAGAGATCGAATACCACCCGGGCATAATCATAGGCCCCGGCGGTGGTGGGTACTTTCAAAGCGAGATTGGCGAGATAATCATCGCCGCCAATATCCTTGAGGGCCGGAATATCCGCCAGATAGGTTGAAAGGGTGACCGGCGATGCGATACGTCCCGAACCGATCAGCTTTTCACACGCGCCGTAAATATGTTGGTGGACGGGATCGTAGAAATGTTCCGGCTTGAGAAAATTTTGAACCCGGTAAAACACCTCATTGTCAAACAGCAGGGCGCCAAGAATTGCCTGTTCCGCGTCAATATTAAACGGGTCCTTGGTTTCTTGGTCCGGGTGTTTGATGCTGCCGTCTGCCATAGAAGGGTCTGGATGCCTTTATCAATTTTTAGGTCAATTATTCTCAGCTATGCTTATCCATCAGTCAAACAGGGTGGTGGCGAACAGGGTGGATTTTGCGGCCAGAATAAGCGGTCAGGATAAGAGGTTCTGGAT
>JALWRV010000381.1 GCA_027080545.1 Parvularculaceae bacterium | reverse complement strand
CTTTTATGCCATGCATTTGGCCGGCCATCCGCAAGATGTGGTGATGGCGGCTGTCTATGGTACTTTTGCCACCATGCCGCAAGATATAGCCTATTACGCGATCCGCTTTCTCGGCCTCGCAGGGTTGGTGCATTTTGGCTATAATTTGCGGCGGTTTCTCCATTTTGCCGTCAATAATGATAGCGATCGGCGGGGCTTTTTTCCTTATTAGACATTAATCATGGACATGGAGGGGCCTTTTTCAAGGCGCGCTTGCTTGACCTGTGCATTTTGACGTTCATTCTATTGGGAATATTAACCCGATAAATGAGACAATGGACTCGCATGGCGAGGAGGTGTGAATGATAGATGGGAAAAAATATGGGATCACCTCTACCCTTGTGGTCCTCGCGCTCGTCACTTCCTTTCTGGTTTCTTGCGGTGGCGGCGGTGGTGGAACCACCATCACCCCGCCCCCACCGCCGCCCGCTCCCTTGCCCGCCGGTGCCCGGCAAATTGGCTTATCCATCAATGATTCCGCCCGCATGGATTTCAACGCCGAGGTGAACGAAGCCCGCAGTGCCAATATACAATTTACCGAACTCACCATCGCCTGGGATGATGTGGAAACTGCTCCGGGCGTGTTTGCCCCCAACCCAGACTTCGCCGCCATTGCCAACGGGTTTTACCCCGGCACGGGACTAAAATTATCTTTGAGCTTTTTAACCATCGACACGGTGGCCGACCGCCGACCCAGCTTTTACCAAGCCTTACCCTGGGATGATCCAAGCGTGATTGATGCTGCCTGGAACGCGCTCTCTTTCACCCTCGACGCCATGCCCAGTATCCAGTTTGTAGACATATCCATTGGCAATGAGGTCAATGTCTATTTAAAGGCCAATCCGGCGCAAGAAGATGGCTATGTGGCCTTTGTGGAAACCTTGCAATCACGCTTGACCACCCGCATGCCCAATACGCCGGTTGGCGTAAAAATCACCGCTGACGATATACGCAATGGCGATCTGCGCTTTGCCCAACGGATCTCTGCCAATATGGATATCGCCATGATAACCTATTACCCCCTCGATGCGCAAGCGGCCGCGCAACCGGCCTCTATCGTGTTCAGCGATTTTAATGCCATTGTTGCCGCCCACCCGGGTAAACCCATTCACATGGCCGAAATTGGCTATCCAGCTTCCACCCAATGCAATTCCAGCGAGGCCCAACAGGCGGAATTTCTCATCAATGCTTTTGTCGCATGGGACCAGCACCCTAATGAGATCACCACCATGACATGGGTGTGGCAAAATGACATCTCGCCAGCGGACGTCACCGCGCTGGTAAATTATTATGGAATCTCTCAAATCTGCTTTGCTGAATATTTAGCCACGCTGGGGCTGCATGATTATAATGCCATCGCCAAACCCGCTTGGGGCGCACTGGTAAGCGCCACCGCCACGCGCGGGTTTTAAAAACTAGTCACGAAAATTATTGAACTGTACTGGCTGCTCCAGCCCCATAGCCTTAACGAAAGCGATGACCGCTTGCAAATCATCGCGCTTCTTGCCGGTTACCCGTAGGCTTTCTCCTTGAATGGCCACTTGCACCTTTATTTTTTGATCCTTGATCGCTTTAGTGATTTTACGGGCCATATCCCGATCAATACCTTGCTTGACCAACACTGTTTGGCGAACAGACTGACCGGCCGCCTGCTCCGGCTTTTGATAATCAAGCTGGCCCGGCTCAATGCCGCGCTTTTGTAAATGGCCCTGAAGGATTTCTTTCATCTGTTTTAGCTTCAAATCATCATCGGCCGCGATTACCAGCACCCCGTCCTTATGCTCCACCGTTGATTTCGACCCCTTGAAATCATAGCGGGTGCCAATTTCGCGCATCACATTGGCAACCCCATTGTCAATCTCGGCCAACTCCACCTCGGATACGATATCGAAAGACGGCATATTATCTCCTCATCAAATTGGGATTTCGTGGGCATAGACGGGCTCTTTTCGCAGGCCATTTAGGCCCATTCAGCGGATTTTACCTTAATCATATTCATTTTTCTCGCCCCCAAACTGAATCAGCGTAAAAAAAACAATAATCTGCCCCTTGGTAAAGGGCAATATTTAAGGTGCTGATTTTATTAGCATTTCCGCTTAATGTCCATTGCGGTAATGTTAATGAGCAGGTGTGGTGCGTGATATATCACCTTCGGCGTTAACATTTACGAAAGTAAATTATCGCTAATCTTGGCGCGCTATTAACCAAGGGGCGGCACAGCAGTAGGGGATGTCGTCATCGTTTAGGAATCGAGGAGACGAGGTAATGCGTGTATTGTTGATTGAAGATGATGGCGCCACGGCCCAGAGCATCGAACTGATGCTGAAATCCGATGGCTTCAACGTCTATACAACGGATCTCGGTGAAGAAGGTGTCGATCTGGGTAAGCTCTATGATTATGACATTATCTTGCTGGACCTGAATTTGCCGGACATGACCGGTTTTGATGTGTTGAAGCAGCTTCGTCTGTCGAAAGTAAACACCCCTATCCTTATTTTAACTGGCATGGGTGACACAGAAAATAAAGTGCGTGGTCTCGGCTTTGGCGCTGACGATTACATGACCAAGCCGTTCCACAAGGACGAGCTGGTGGCCCGCATCCACGCTATTGTGCGCCGCTCTAAAGGCCATTCCCAATCGGTCATCACCACCGGCGCGCTGACGGTCAATCTCGACGCCAAAACCGTCGATGTAAACGGCCAGCGGGTACACCTCACCGGCAAAGAATATCAGATGTTGGAGCTGCTCTCTTTGCGCAAAGGGACTACTTTGACCAAAGAAATGTTCCTCAACCATCTCTATGGCGGCATGGACGAGCCGGAACTGAAAATTATAGACGTGTTCATCTGCAAGCTGCGTAAGAAACTCGCATCGGCCTCTGAAGGCGAGCATTATATCGAAACCGTGTGGGGACGTGGCTATGTGCTGCGCGAGCCGGTCGAACAAAAAGAACAAATCTCTGTGGCTTCTTAAAAACAAGCCCTAGCCTTGAAAACAAACCCCGCTCAATCGAGCGGGGTTTTTTAGTTTAAAGATTGTGAGGTT
>JALWRV010000380.1 GCA_027080545.1 Parvularculaceae bacterium | reverse complement strand
ATGGCAGCGATTAGAGAAAATTTAGGGGCCAAGCGGGTCATTCAAAGTGATCCGGTGATGGGGGGTGAGGATTTCGCCCATTATGGCCGCACCGATCCTAAAATCCCTAGCCTCATTTTTTGGCTTGGCGGGGTCAATATCGATACCTATCGCGAAGCTAAAGAAAAAGGCGAAAGCCTGCCATCGCTTCATTCACCCTTTTGGGCACCGGATACCGAACCGACAATTAAAACCGGCATTGAGGCCATGACCAGCGCTTCCTTGTCGATATTAGGGAAGGAATAGTCCATGCTAAAAATCATCCGCATCTTTCCGTGGGTTACCGGCTTGGCTTTTATTGCCTATGCGGCCTTGCCACAAATTTACATGGCGGAAATGATCGATTGGAAACAGTTGCTAACCTATACCAAATATTTGGTGCCGGTGCTGTTGGTTGGTGGGGGGCTCAGCATCATTTCCATGATCGTTCATATTTTTCTCTCGCGTAATATTTCGGCAGCGCTCACCCTGTTGGTGGTGGCCCTGTCTTTGACCGCTGGGATCGCCGTTTTGAAAATGAAGGAGAAAGCCGAGATGGTGCCTATGATTCACGACATCTCCACCGATGTGAATGATCCGCCGCAATTTATAGCGCTGGCGGGTAAGCGTTTTCGCGCCGCCAACCCGGATGAATATGACACCAGCCAGACCGCGAAACAGCTTGAGGCCTATCCGGAAATCACCACTTTGGTGTTGGATATGCCCGCCGATCAGGTGTTCGCCGCCGCGCAAGTGGCTTTGCAGAATATGGGTATTGAAATAGTCGATGCCAACCAACAATCAATGCAGATCGAAGGCACAGCTACCACCAAATGGTTCCGCTTTAAAGATGATGTCATTATCCGCATCCGCGAAGCGGAGGGCAAAACCTATGTGGATATGCGATCGAAATCGCGTGTTGGGCGGTCGGATTTAGGAACCAATGCAAAACGCATCAGGCGTTTTTTCAAAGTGCTGGAAACTATTTTAGCGGAGCATTAAGGGATTATGAAATCAGGTAAACGGAATAGACGTTTCAGACGCATCGGTGTCGCTTTAACGGCTTGGTTGATGGTGGGCGCTGGTTTTGCCCATGGGGAAGATGTGAGCCTCATCTATGCGGGCACATTGCTCGCTGTGCCCGGCGAAGCGCCTTTGACACAGCAAACCATTATTATTGAAAATGACCGCATTCGGGGGGTGCGTGCAGGCTATATGAACGCTGAGGCGGTGTTAGGGCCTGACGATCATTTGGCGGCTATTTATGATTTGAAAGACCAATGGGTTCTGCCCGGCCTGATAGATGGTCATGTGCATTTAACCTCTGAAAATAATCCTCAAGGTCGATTGCAAACGGTGCAATTGTCAGATCCGGATCGGGCGATTTTGGCAGCTTTTTATGCGCAAAAAACCTTGATGGCGGGCTTTACCAGCGTGCGCGATGTGGGCGCACGGGGTGGCGATGCCATTTTTGCCCTGCGTGATGGGATCAATAGGGGCTATGTGCCGGGGCCCCGTATTTTTGCCGCCGGTTCAACCATTTCGATCACGGGGGGCCATGCGGATGGCACCCAAGGCTATCGTGATGATATTGCCGAGGTGCTCCATTCGAGCGGCGTTTGCAATGGGGCTGATGATTGTCGCAAGGCGGTGCGCGAACAGGTGCGTCGTGGGGCTGACCAGATTAAAATCACTGCTACTGGTGGGGTGCTATCCAACACGGCGGCTGGACTGGGCAAACAGTTTAGCGATGAAGAGCTTGCTGCCATCATTGATGCTGCCCACGCCATGGGGCGCAAGGTTACCGCCCATGCCCACGGGGTTGATGGCATCAACGCAGCATTGAAGGCAGGCATCGATTCTATTGAACATGGCACCTATCTTGATCGCGCTTCCATTCGCTTGTTCAAGCGTACAGGGGCCTATTTGGTGCCGACCATTCTTGCAGGGGTTACTGTTACCGAATGGGCCAATGATCCCAACTCTTTCCTTACACCACCGCAACGGGCCAAGGCAAAAATTGTCGGCCCGCGCATGTTGGAAATGGCGCGCCTTGCCCATGAAGGTGGGGTTAAAATTGCCTTTGGTACCGATAGCGGTGTGTCGGCTCACGGAGACAATGCCCGTGAGTTTGGCTTATTGGTGGAAGCCGGCATGACGCCCATGGAAGCGATTAAGGCGGCCACTGTTGATGGGGCGGATAATCTCGGCCAGTCGGCGAACCTTGGCACCATCGAGGTGGGTAAAAAAGCAGACATTGTCGCGGTTAAGGAAAACCCGCTGCAAAATATTGATGCGCTCTTGTCGGTTTCTTTCGTGATGAAAGATGGGACAATGTTTAAGCAGGAATAGGAAAGGGGGGTAGTCCCCCTAGTTCAGCTTGGCGCGAACTTCACCAATCGCTTTGTCGATCAAGACCTGTTGCGCCGGATCATCCTTTTGGGCGCGCAATAAAGCCTCAGCGGCTTGGGCAGACAGCTCAGCCGTGCGCCCGCGCACTTCGGCAATAGCCTGTTCTTCGGCCCGGGCGATTTTGGCTTCAGCCGCTGCGGTGCGGCGTTTCAACTGTTCTTCCATTTTCTTACGGGCGTCTTCGGCAATGATCTTGGCATCGGTTTTAGCCTGCTTGATGATCGATTCGGCCTCGTCTTCAGCTTCCCGTTGACGGCGCTTAAAGGTTGCCAAAACTTCTTGAGCTTCTTCGCGCAAGGATCGGGCTTGTTCCAATTCGTCAGAAATTTTCGCCGCGCGATCATCAAGCGCCTTGCCCATCAGTGCTGGAACTTTTTTCCAGACAAAAATAGCCACGACCATCAAGAATGGCACCAACACCCAAGTTGCCGGATCCTGCAACAGGCCCGGCGCGTGTTCGCCTTCTAATTCCTGATGAATTTCTTCTTCAAGTTGATGGGCTGTGGGCGTTTCAAGCATGGGTTACTCTTCTTTTCATTGGTTCCGCGCTGGTTGGCGGCTTTATAACGCTGCTACGGTGCCACTTTGGCGATAACATCATTGATGGCTCTATCGTCGGGGGCGGTGCCGACCAAGGCTTCCATCAGGGCTTTGGTGGTATCAGCAGCGGCCTCATCGACTTTTTCGTTGGCCGATTGCTTCATGGCGTTGATGCGGTCTTCAGCCTCAGCCAAGCGACTGGCAAGCTGTGTGTCCATCTGCGCTTGTTCAGCTTTGATCTGACCGTCGATTTCAGCCCTGGTTTCTGCGGCGATGGCGTTTGCTTTGGCGCGGGCATCTGCCAGCGCTTTATTATAGGAAATTTCCGCTTCTTCAGCTTCGCGTTTAAATTCTGCGGCTTGATCGAGATCATCCGCAATACGATTGCGGCGCTCCTCGATGATGCCTCCAAGGCGCGGCAGAAACACAAATTGCATCGCCAGATAGAGGGTGAGGAACGTTACCGCCAACCAGAAAAGCTGGCTCGGATAGGTGCTGGCATCGAGCTGCGGGAGACCACCCTTTTCGGCGGCCTCCGCACTCGCACTTAAAAGAAGGAGGAACTCTGTCATTCAGTGTTCTCTTTCATGGCTAAGAGGGGTTGATAGTCCTAGAATACGAACAGCAGGATCATGGCAACCACGAAGCCCAGCAAACCGGTAAATTCGGTCAGCGCAAAGCCAAGTAGCAATTGCTGTTGATTGGCGGCAGCGGCGGATGGGTTGCGAAAAGCGCCTTCAAGAAAGCTGCCAAAAATATTCCCAATACCGATACCGGCACCGGCTAGAGGAATGGCCGCAAGGCCTGCACCGATAAGTTTTGCTGCTTCTGGTTCCATGTTTAGTCTCCTAATGATGTTAGAGGTGAGCCTTGTTAAAATTGTTCCCTTGGTCGGTTGGCTGGCCCCCTTGAGCCCCGCCGGGAATAGAGGGTTTTCTTCCTAGTGAGAGGGATGAATCGCGTCGTTTATATAGATGCAGGACAAAATGGCAAACACATAGGCCTGTAGGAATGCCACCAATATTTCCAATAGATAGACGGCAAAATTGCCCAAGAGAGGCAAAATCGCAATCACGCCCCAAGCGCCGGCGGCCAAGAGGCTGGCCACAAACCCGGCAAAAATTTTGAAAATCAAATGCCCCGCCAGCATATTGGCAAATAGCCGGATGGCCAGGGAAATAGGGCGCGACAGGAATGAGACCACCTCAATGACCGGTATCAGCCACATCAACCACCAAGGCACGCCCGCAGGCACAAATAATTTCAAAAAGCCGAGGCCATTTTTATAAAATCCATAAACCACCACCAGCGTGAAGGTTACCATCGCCAGAGCAAGGGTTACAATTAAATGGCTTGTGGGGGTGAAAGTGTGCCATTTGGCCGGGGTGCCGGGAATGCTCGGCCATAGGCCCAATAGGTTCGAGGCCAAAATGAACATGAACAGGGTGAAGATATAGGGGAAAAATTTCATCCCCTCTTTGCCAGCGGCGCCGCGCAGCATGTCAGCGATGAAAATATAAAGGGTCTCGCCAGCCGATTGCATTTTGCCGGGCACCAGCGACAGGCGGCGGGTGGCCATGAACATAAACAGGCTCACTGCCGCAACCCCGATCACCATCCAAAGAGAAGAATTGGTGAAGGAAATATCATAAGCCCCCAGATGCACCGGAATAATTTGCATTATTTCGAACTGTTCCATCGGGCCGGAGAGCATGGTCATCAAAAATGGCATGTTTTTCTCTTCTTTTCTCTTCACTCATTCGTCGGGCTTGTCGGCTTCGCCCGCTTGTTGATATTCCGCCGCCATGGCGCGTTTTACATTCAATAAACCGGCCGCAAACCCGAGCGCGATGCCGATCAGCAAAAATAGGGGGCTGGTGCCCACCAATCGATCCAAACCAACGCCAAGGGCGCCTGCGACCAATAAACCAGCGACCAGTTCACTTACCAGTCGCCACCCCTTTCCCAACGCTGATTCGGGCGTTGGTTCCTGCAATTTTTCCGTCTCGCCACGGGCTTTGGCAATTTTTTCCCCGAGCGCATCGAGCGGCTTTCTATCGGAAAACCGACCGCTTGCAACCGATTTTTCAGGCTGCTTGTCTCTTGCCTTCGCGCGCCTATTGGGCACGGGTGAAAAGAGGCGGTAAAATGCACATGAAAACCTGCCAATAGTCCGTGATCAGGCCATAAGGCCCATCATCAAATTCGGCGCAAACTAGCGATAACCATGCGTGGCGTCAAGCATGGTGAAATTTGCTATCTAATTGATTTATAAGAAAAATAAAATTAAGCGGATTTAGTTTTGTGCCTTGCCCATACGGCTTTGTTCATGCGTTTGGCCAAGCCTTTGTTGGGGCCTGCCCTTCGGGCTGCAAAGGGCAGGGTGCCGCAGGCCCCCTTGCGGGTTTTTTAAGCTAAAAGCGCTATTCGGCGGCCACCATCTGTTCGGCGTCGGTTAAATCGACGGAAACCAGCTGGCTAACCCCGCGTTCGATCATGGTCACCCCATAGAGCCGGTCCATCCGTGACATGGTCAAGGCATGGTGGGTGATGATGATAAAGCGGGTGTCGGTCTCCTCGGCCATCTGCCGCAGCATGGTGCAAAAACGCTCCACATTGGCATCGTCCAGCGGGGCATCAACCTCGTCGAGAACGCAAACCGGGGCGGGATTGGCCATGAAGACCGCAAAGATCAAGGCGGTAGCGGTCAAAGCCTGTTCGCCCCCGGACATCAGCGACATGGAGGCCAGCTTTTTGCCCGGCGGCGAGGCAAAAATTTCCAATCCGGCTTCCAACGGATCATCGGCATCGACCAAGCGCAGCTCGGCCTGTCCGCCACCGAAAAGGCGCGTAAACAAGGAACGGAAATTATTATTGACGGTCTCGAATGCCGCGAGCAGACGTTGGCGGCCTTCACGGTTTAAATTGCCAATGGCTGCACGCAATTTGCGAATGGCCGCTTCGCAATCACCGCGCTCGCTACCGATGAGGCTGAGGCGCTCGTCAATCTCTTCAATCTCTTGATCGGCGCGTAAATTGACCCCGCCCATATTTTCCCGTTCACGCTTGTATTTTTCCAGCTTAACATCAATTTCACTACGGGTGGGCAGGTCTTCATCTGGTTTGACTTCGGCAATGTCGAGTAAGTCTTCAGGCGCAGCATCACAATTTTCATGGGCGAGGCTGGTGGCTTCTTCAAGTCTGGCGATGGCGGCTTCATGTTGGGCCTCAATGCGCGCCTTGGCCTCGCGGGCGGAAACCGCTTCGGCTTCTGCCGCTTTGAGCAATCGATCGGCTTCTAGTGCTGCTTCACTGGCAATGGCAAAATCATCGCGCGCTTTGTTGGCGCGGGCTTCCAGCTTTTGGATGTCCTCGAATAGCGCATTCTTTTTGTCGGAAAAATCATCCGGGGCATTCTCCACTTGCTGCAAGCGCTCAAGCGCCTCTGTGTGGCGTTGCTCCAAATCTTGCAGGCGGCTGTGGGCGGTCTCAAGACGTTCTTGCCACAAGCCTCTGTCATGGGCCAATTGATCCAGCCTTTGCGCCCGGGAACGGGCTTCGCGCTGTTGCTCTGACAGGCTGGCGCTGGTTTCGCTGGCCTTGCGTCTGGCATCGGCAAGCGCCTCACGGGCCTCATTCAAACGTTGGTTGATATCATCAATGTCCGGTAGGGCGGCTTGTTGCTCTGTGGTTTGGGCAAGGCTTGCTTCGATGTCGATAATTTCCTGACCCAGCCGGGTGAGATTTTCCTCAATGGCCTGTAGGCGGCTGTCGGCGCGGGCGGCGGCTCGTTCGATTGCAGTGAATTGATCTTGCGCTTGGGAAAATTCTTTGCGTTGCTGGGCTAAATTTTCGCGGACTTGCTTTTCTTCGGCTGTGCAAGCGCGGACATTTTCTTGCGCTTCATCATATTGGCTCTGCAGGGATGTGACCTTGCGCTCTGCATTTTGCAAATCGTCAACCAACACCCCGAGGCGGTTTTTTTGTTCCAAGCGCATGGCCGCAGCGGTTTTGGCTTCAGCACGCACCACAAACCCGTCCCAGCGCCAGACATCCCCATCAATCGAAACCAATCGTTGGCCCTGTTGCAAGCTGGCGGCTAACTCATTGCCTTGCTTATGGTCCGCCACAATGCCGATCTGGGTCAAACGCCGGGATAGGATTTGTGGGGCCTCCACATAATCGCTCAAAGGCTCAACCCCGCCGGGCAGAGCCATGGGGGCAAGGTCTTGGCGCCCCAGATGCGACCAATGGGCCGGGGCTTGTGTGTTAGAAGAGGCAGCTAAATCATCACCAAGGGCGGCAGCGAGGGCAATTTCATATCCGGCGTCGGCGCGCACATCATCAAGCACCGCTTCAAAATCGCCCCCAAAGGCATTGTCCAACATGCGTTGCAACGTGTCGGCTTCGGCTTTCAATTCCGCATAGCTGTTTTGAGCGGTTTGCAGGGGGGCGCGAATTTGCGCCTCTTGGGCCTGTGCCTGTTGGCGTTTTTGAATATTCTCTTCTGCGGCTGCTTCTGCCCGCTGCACTTTTTGTGCGGCATCTTCCACCGCACGTTTGGCCGCTTCTAGATCCGCCGCTTGGCTTGCTTCTTGGGCAAGGGTTTCGCGCTGGGCTTCAAGTTTTTCAATTTCTTGACCCAAACGTTGACGTCTGGATTGCGCTTCTTGCAAGCGCGCGGCAAGGGCTTTGCGCTCTGCTTCATGGGCGGCAATTTCGCGATTGATGGCGTCAAAGGCGGTTTCGGCTGCCTCTAATTTTGTCTTAGCGTCGGCGTGAAGGGCTTCTGCCTCGCTCAAGCGCTCGGCCTCGCGGGCTTCGCGTTGGCGTAAATTTTCTTCTTCTGCCTGAATGGCCTCAAGGGCGGTCGTGGCATCATGGGAGAGATTTTTCTCTCGATTAAGGTCGCTTTCCAGCCGGGATTGTTCGTCGGCGAGGCGTTGTTTTTCCGCTTGCAAGCGTTTGGCTTCAGCTTCCAGCTGTTCCATGGCGACGCGCAAGCGATGCAGAGCGGCTCCAGCTTCGGCCTCTTGCTGGCGTAAAGGTTCTAGCGCTTCATGGGCTTGGGTCTGGTGGTTAGAGGCCGCCGCCGAAGCGCGGGCGGTTTCTTCCAAGAGCTTCAACACGTCCGCATGGTCGTGCTCAAGCGTGGCTAAGGCATCTTTGGCCTCGCGCCAGCGCAAATAGGCGGACAGGGCTTCGGCTTTTCGAATATGGCCAGACAGGTTGCGATAGCGACTGGCTTGGCGTGCTTGCCGGGCCAAGGCTTTGCGCTGGGTTTCCAGTTCGCCAGTAACATCATCCAGCCGGGCAATATTATTTTCAGCGGCCCGCAAGCGCAATTCGGATTCGTGGCGGCGTGTGTGCAAGCCGGTAATGCCAGCGGCTTCTTCCAACAGGCGCCGCCGATTTTGCGGCTTGGCGTTGATCAGTTCGGAAATTTGTCCTTGGCGCACCAGAGCCGGGGAGTTGGCCCCGGTAGACGCATCGGCGAACAAGAGTTGCACATCTTTGGCCCGCACATCCTTGCCATTAACCTTATAGATCGATTGCGACCCGTCCTCTTTGCGTAAAATTTTCCGCGAAACTTCCAGCCGATCATAACCGTTAAATTCGGTGGGCAAATTGTGATGGGTGTTTTCTACGGAAAGAATGACTTCCGCCCAGTTGCGTTGCGGACGATCCTTGGTGCCGGAAAAAATCACCTCATCCATGCTGCCGCCGCGCAGCGCCTTGGCCGAGGTCGCCCCCATCACCCAACGTAAACTTTCCAACAGATTTGATTTACCGCACCCGTTTGGTCCGACAATGCCGGTCAACCCCTCTCGGATTTCAAAATCCGTCGGCTCTACGAAGGATTTGAAACCGATTAAACGCAAATTTTCGAACTTCATGGAACCTGTGCCTTGATATGATGCTAAACCCGCGCCCCCCAACCGAAAGTCTTTTTTCTAAAAAAGACGGACGACCGAGACTTTCCAGCCTGAGACATCGCCAAAACCTGTGGGCCCGCCAGGCTCAGGTCTGTCTATCCCATGATCAGAACCAACAGGATGGCGCGATTCTGCCACCGGTTGAAAGGCCGAAATGGCGTTTCAGCCCTAAAGACCGGCTGCGGTCACGGCTTTGCCGATTTCTTCCATAAATTCATCTTTGGTCCGGGCCTGTAGCTTGTCGTCGCCGATAAAGAAGGTCGGGGTGCCGGTAACGCCATATTTCTTGTCGCCGCTTTCAATATTGGCGTTGATGACGTCGACAATTTCCTGACGGGTGAGACATTGGTTGACGGCTTCTTCGTCCATACCGGCCTGGGCCGCGATTTTGAGGATTTCCGGCTTGAAATTCTCGGAAATCCACTTGGATTGGGTTTTGTAGAGCATACCCAGCATCGCGAAATAGCTCTCCGGATTGCCACTGACATCGACCGAGCAGCGGGCCAGCGCAAAGCCAATATAGGAAAGCTGTGCCGGAGCGGTGGGAAATTCCCGATAAACCAGCTTGACCTTACCGGTGTCGATAAATTCTTCCTTGATGGCCGGATAGATGGTTTCGTGAAAATTGGCGCAATGGGGGCAGGTTACCGATGCATATTCTATCAGGGCGATCGGGGCATTGGGGTCGCCCTCGACCATTTCGCCCAAAGATAAAGGCGTCTCACCCTCTTTGCCGGTCTTGGTCGGCTCGGTTGCAGGTTCTTCGGTTACCACGTTTGAGACGGTATTGCCTTGATCAGCCTCACTATTGGCGCTGCTATCTGCTTCTTTGGAACAGGCAGAAAGTGCCAGCATGGCGGCAAGCCCGAGAGCAACCCATGGGGTGGCGGAAAAAAATTTCTTTAATGTCATTGTTGGACCCTAACCCTTAAATCTAATCTCAAGCAGCAAAATCGCCTATTGCGCCGATTTGCGCAAGCCCGCTTTGGGTGAAAGTCCGGTTAGATTACTCTCTTAGCGATGTCGCGCTTTGATGTTGTTTTTCAAGCGGTTAAGCGCACCATCCAAGGCATTGCCTGTGGCTTGTATGGAGATGGGGGTGAAGTTTTTTGTTTCTTTTGCGGGGGGCGGCGGCTTGCCTTGCATGTTTGGGCGCGTTGGTTTCAAAAGTGCAGCCCCGGTTTGGCGGATCTGGATCCGGGTAATTGCTTGACGCCCGATCCATTGATTGACCTTGGTGATAATTTCTTGCTGACCATATTGAATCGCCATGGCGCTGGGCCCGTTTGGGGCGGCAAGGACCAATGTTTGTGCCTTGCCATGGGCTTTCAGGCGCACTGGCCGACAGGCGCGGGCGAGCTTTGTGCCGACAATATCTTCCCATTGCTCAATAAGGCGCGGATCTATGGCCCCAGATTTTGCGGCCAATTGCCCGAGCAATTGCATCATTGGTCGGGACAGGCGCGGCGCGGCGCGGCGAACGGCTCTGGTTTTAAGGCTGGTCTGGCGTTTCAATGGTTTTGCGCTTCTCTTATTTACGGGTTAGAGCGGGTTACTGCCCATTGTGGGCCGGGAAATTGATGAGTTCAATGGCGCAAAAAATTAAATCCCCCCAAGCACCAGATTCCCTCTCGGCGCTGATGTTGGCTTGGTATGATAACCATGCCCGCACCTTGCCATGGCGTCTTGCCAAGGGCGCGCGTTCGCCGCGTCCGGCCCCCTATCATGTGTGGCTGTCGGAAATTATGCTTCAACAAACCACGGTCGAGACGGTGATTCCCCGTTTTCAGCGATTTTTGCGCCAATGGCCAACCATTGAAGCGCTGGCGCTGGCCTCGCAAGAGGCGGTTTTGAAAGAATGGGCAGGGCTTGGCTATTACGCTCGGGCGCGCAATCTTCATGCCTGCGCCCAACGGGTCACGCGCCAGCATCACGGGGTTTTCCCCCAAGAGGAGGCCGCTCTTAAAAAGCTCCCGGGCATCGGAGACTATACGGCGGCGGCTATTCGTGCCATCGCCTTTGATCGGCCGGCCAATGTTGTCGATGGTAATGTTGAGCGCATCATGGCGCGGCTGCATAAGGAAACCATGCCTTTGCCTATGGCGAAAAAGCGATTGCGCGATCTCGCGGCTGCCTATGTGCCCGATAAACGCCCCGGTGATTATGCCCAAAGCCTGATGGATTTAGGGGCGACGGTTTGCACCCCGCAAAGCCCCAAATGCGAACGCTGCCCCCTTACGGACCATTGTGCAGCCCATGCAGATGGTGTGGCGGCGGATTTCCCCCGCCGAGCCGCCAAAAATGAAAAACCCACCCGATTTGGTCATGTGTTTATAATTCGCAACAAGGAGGGGGCGATATTTTTTGAGCGCCGCCCGCAAAAGGGTTTGCTTGGGGGCATGTTGGGCCTGCCCACCAGCGATTGGTTGGCGCAAAAACCACCGACCCGCAAACCGTTTAAAGGCCAATGGCAAAAGCACCCGCAGATCGTGCGCCACACCTTCACCCATTTTCATCTGGAACTGACGGTCTGGCAGATAGGCCATGAACACCCCCCTCTGGCGGGGGCCTTTTATCCACCGTCAGAAATTGAGGCCCTGCCGACCCTGTTCAAAAAGGCGCTGTGGAGTCATTCCTGAAAAAGCGTTACTTTCAAGGGCATGCCGCCGCGTGGCCAAAGCGTGACCTTGCTCATCGGTTCCGGCGCAAGCTGGCCATCCCAGTCAAATTGCGCCGCCCGCAAAAGGGTGGCAAACATAGTCACCCCTTCAATGGTGGCAAAAGAAGCCCCAATACAAATGCGCGGTCCAAAGCCAAAGGGCAGATATTGCGATCGGCACATTTTTTTCTTGTTTTCCGGGGTAAAGCGTGTGGGGTCGAACTGGTCGGGATCGCGCCATAACTTCTTGTGGCGATGGACCGCCCAGATCGGCAAAAACACCAATGTGCCTTTTTCAACCTTGACCGGCCCAAGCTGACAGGGGGCCATGGCGACCCGGGTCAGGACCGGGGCTGGGGCATAAAGCCGCATGCTTTCCTCAAACATTTGCCGGGTCAGCACCAGCTGGCTGATATGATCGCCGGTAATGGGATCGCTCCCGGCGACGCGCTCAACTTCTTCGCGCACCTTTTGTTGCCATAGGGGTTGGCGTGCGGCCACATAAAGTGCCCAGATCAGCGCCTTGCCGGTGGTTTCATGGCCGG
>JALWRV010000379.1 GCA_027080545.1 Parvularculaceae bacterium | reverse complement strand
ATTTCACCTTGCGCGATTTAGAGCGGGTGGAGGTGTTGCGCGGGCCCCAAGGCACGCTCTACGGTTCCGGTTCGCTCGGCGGCACGGTGCGCTATATCACCCGTGATCCGGTAATCGGCGAAAGCGGCGGCAATATTGCTGCCAGTGTTTCGCAGGTCAATGGATCTGACTCCATCGGCTATGGGCTAGACGGGGTATGGAATATACCGCTGGGAGAAAACGCGGCCTTGCGTATTGTTGGCAGCTATGGGGATTATCCGGGCATCACCGATTATGTGAATGTCTATGAACTGGACGCCAATGGTTTTCCCGTCACCCCTAATGGTATTCTTGATCGGGGGTATGATTCCACCAACTATATAAATGTCAAAGATGCCGACACGGTCGACACATGGATGGGGCGGGTGACCCTATTGATGGAGCCGAGCGACACCACGCGCATTAAAATCGTTCATGCGCGCCAGTCCGATGATGTAGGCGGGCGTCGCCAGCGCACTGTGGGTGTTGATGGTTTGGGCAATCCTTATGGGGAATATGAAAATGGCTCAATCCAGCTAGAGCCCTCTTCGCGTGATCTCAACATGACATCTATCGAGGCCGAACTAGACCTTGGCTTTGCAACGCTGACCTCTTCCACCTCTCACTATGATCACACCGGTGACAGTATTTCTGAAAATACCGGTTTTTACGCTCAGGCTGGATTTTTATCTTTCTACTATATCTATCCGCGCCCTTACGCACAGGCCAACCGGACCTATTCCGATGAGGCCTTTGTGCAAGAAGTGCGTTTGGTTTCCAATGAGGGGGAAAAATCCGACTATATCATTGGCGCCTTCTATCGCAAACAACAGTTGGAAGCGACCCAAGATAGTGAGCTGATCGGGTTTCAGCGCTGGTTTGAAACAGCCTTCCCATTTGCGGTGGGGGCGGTTACGGGTGATAATGATTTCATCTATCGGCGGACGGAAAATTTTGAAGAAATGGCGCTGTTCGGTGAACTGACATGGCACGCCACAGACCGGTTGGATTTTACTTTCGGGGCGCGCTATTTCGATAATACATCGAAAAATGATACGTTCATTGATCTACCGCTCTATGCGAGCTTTTCCAGCCCGACCAATGCCTTTTTCAAAAACAGCGAAGATGATGTGCTGTTCAAAATCAACATGGCCTATGAAATGACCGACCAGGATCTGTTCTATGCCACGGTCTCGGAAGGCTATCGTCGGGGGGGCTCAAATGCGGTGCCGCTAACAGGTACCTTCGCCGAAGACCCCCGCTTCCAGATCTATACGGCAGACAATGTAATCAATTATGAAGCGGGCATTAAGGGCACACGCGCTGGTTTGTCTTATGATCTCAGCGCCTTCTATATTGATTGGAGCGACCCGCAATTAAATGTTGGCACCACCAATTGGGGGTTCTTTGCGGTTCAAAATGGCAGCAAGGCCCGTACCTATGGTATTGAATCGTCGATTGATGGTTATTTCACCGATGATTGGCACTATGCGCTGGGCTATGCCTATGTCAATGCAGCGCTGAGTGACGATATTTACTCACCGGATCGCCCGGCCCCGGCGGCCCCGATTGCGGTTTCAGGGGCGCGCTTGCCCGGCATTCCCGAACATGCCCTGAACGGTGCCATTGATTACACCACAAATGTGGGCAACTGGACATCCTTCACTCGGTTGGATGGCTATTATCAATCCTCCACCCGTAATGTGGTGGGGCGTTCTCCCTTGTTTGATGTGGATTTGAGTGGGTTTTCGATTTTCAATGTTTCGCAAACCTTCTCTAAAGATGACCTTAGCGTATCGCTCTGGATGAAAAATATCACCAATGAGGCGGGCGTTACCGGGGTCTTTACGGAAGCCTATATGGGCACCGCACCAGCCGTTGAATATTTCGGTAATGGCAATAAGGAGCTTATCGCGCTACCGCGCACCCTCGGCGCAACCGTGCGATATAATTTCTAAGAATAGCAAAAGGGGCTGGCAGGATGAACCTGCTGGCCCTATTCTTATTTTATGATTGAGAGCAAACAACGCGCACAGCCGCCGAATGGTCTGGCACAAATTGATCAGGCTTTAAGGCGGCGTGATTTGCCTTTGGCTACGCGTTTGGCTGAAGCTTTTAACAAAGCCCAGCCGGAAAATGTAGAGGGCTGGCTTGTGCGGGCCCGTGTCGCACAGATGGCTGGCGATTTTTCACTAATGCGCCTTTATGCGGATAGGGCCAGTGAAATGGCGCCAAACCACCCCCCCGCCTTATTAATGGCAACCGAGGCCTTGGTACATTTGGGAGAGATCGAAAAGGCCCAAAGCCATTTGCAAAAAATGACAGCTCGCGCCAAACAAGATGCGGTTTGGCTGATCAAAATATCTGAAACTTATACCCAGTGTGGCCTATATGAAGAAGCCAGCCATTGCGCGGCCATGGCCAAACAATTGGCCCCTCAAAATATGGCCATCCTCTATCATTATGCGACCAGCCTGATCGCTTTGGGGGCGTTGGATGAAGCCGAGCAACAGTTTGATCTTTTGATTGCCCAGAACCCAGATGATTATGATGCGTGGTATAATCGGGCCGGGTTGCGCAAACAGACAGCGGGAAATAATCACATTGCCGATCTTCGCACCATGCTTGAGCGCCCCCTCAAACATCCCATTGGTGTGGTGCAACTGAATTATGCCCTCGCCAAAGAGTTGGAAGATATTGGCGCCTATGAACAAAGCTTTATGGCTTTGAAAAAGGGTGCTGATGCGCGGCGTAAAATGCTTTCCTATCGGGTTGAGTCCGACATTACCGCCATGGAAAAAATCGCCACGACCTTTGACCAAGCGTTTGTGGATAGGCCCCATCACGGTGATAGGGGGGCGGGGCCTGTTTTCATTGTCGGTTTCCCACGCAGCGGTACGACCTTGATTGATCGTATTCTCAGTGCCCATCCGGCGGTGGAAAGCCTTGGCGAGCTGACAGATTTCCCCATGGCCTTGACCAGCCTGTGCAAGACGGAAGGGGGCAAGGAGGGGTTGATCGAGGCGGCGGCAAAACTTGATATGGGCCAGCTTGGGGCGGCTTATAGGGCACGGGTGCAACAACGG
>JALWRV010000378.1 GCA_027080545.1 Parvularculaceae bacterium | reverse complement strand
TGTTGGGGGGCGTGGTTTCTTAAGATGGCTGCTCGGGCGACCGCCGGAGCCGATGCATACCCGTCTGGCGCCGTGTAATCTGTCTGACATTGGCATGGATAGTGCCGAGCTTTTATCCCGAACACCACGTGCGATCGATCTCACAGCAGCCGCACGTCTTATTCAAGGGCGTCGGGTCATGATCACCGGGGCTGGTGGCACCATAGGCTCGGAACTGGTGCGGCAGGTGGCACGGTTCAATCCTGACCTGTTGGTGATGGTCGATAATTCCGAATTTAATCTTTATCAGATTGATCTCGAAATGCGCGAAGCGGCCTTGGAGATTGAGATTCAGGCGCATCTTGTGGATGTGTGTCGGCGCGAACATTTGGACCGGTTGTTTGATGATACCAAGCCCGAGATTGTTATCCACGCTGCCGCGTTCAAACATGTGCCGATTGTTGAGGAAAATCGCTCTCCGGCCGCATTGATCAATATTCTTGGCGCCAAAAATGTTTTCGATGTGGCCATAGAACATCAAGCCGAAGCGGTCGTGTTTATTTCTACCGACAAGGCGGTAAATCCGACCTCCTTTATGGGGGCGACCAAAAGAGTGGCTGAGCTTTATGCCCAAGCGCTGGATGTAGCCCAAAACGACACCCGCTTCATTGCTGTGCGTTTTGGCAATGTACTGGGCTCAACTGGATCGGTGGTGCCATTATTTCAGCGCCAAATTGCCGCCGGTGGACCGATTACGGTCACCCATCCGCAAATTTCTCGCTATTTTATGACCACCCGTGAGGCGGTTCTATTGGTCTTGCAAGCGGCGGCGCTGGACCGGGCCAAAAAGGGCGTTATCGGCCATGATGGGCGCATTTTTGTGCTTGATATGGGCGAGCCGGTGCGGATTGTCGATTTGGCTGAGCGTATGATAGAGGCAGCCGGGCTGCGTCCCGGGGTGGATATTGAGATACAATTTACCGGCTTACGGCCCGGGGAAAAACTGTTTGAGGAAATATTCCTCGATACGGAAAAACTTATTCGCACTGGTGCAGAGCATGTTTTGTTGGCCTCGCCAACCATGATTGACCTGCCCTTGCTGAACCCTCGCCTAGCTGATGTTATCCAGCATGCGAAAAACTGCAATGAAGACGAGATGGCAACGGCCATTGCTCATCTGGTACCGGAGTTTCGCCCCGATGAACGCACGCCCTCGCGCGATCGGGCGGCTCTTAAGGGGGCATCCCATCCGGCAAAAAAGCAAGCCGGATAGGCCAATAAGAAACGGACAGCTTTTGGCGAACCTCAATGGCGGGTGCGGCCATGATTTTTTAGCACCGCCCGATTGCACCAAACTTGATTGCACCAAATGCGATTTCCTGTATGCAAGAAGCGATTAGCGGCATCTATTGATGTCTCTTATTTCGTCTTCTATAGCCCCCGGAGTCGCTCATGCCATCCCACGCCCACAAAACCCATAAAGGCCCGACCCCCATTCGTCGGGCTTTGATTTCAGTTTCCGACAAAACAGGCATTACGGATTTTGCCAAAGGGCTGGCCGCTGCCGGGGTCACGCTTTTGTCTACGGGGGGCACGGCTCAACTGTTGCGCGCGGCTGGTTTGGATGTGGCGGATGTTGCCACCATAACCAATTTTCCTGAAATGATGGATGGGCGGGTTAAAACCTTGCACCCTAATATTCATGGCGGCTTGCTGGCGCTGCGGGATAAGGATGATCACCGACAAGCGATGGAAGCCCATGGGATTGGCGGGATCGATTTGTTGGTGGTCAATCTCTACCCGTTTGAAAAAACCATTGCCGAGGGGGCTGACTATGATTTGTCGGTCGAGAATATTGATATTGGGGGACCGGCAATGATCCGAGCAGCGGCAAAAAACCATGGATGGGTCAGCGTCTTGACGGATCCAGCCGATTATCAGCGGGTGCTTGACGAAATTAGTGCTGGGGGCGTGGGGTTTGAGACGCGGCAATTTTTGGCGGCCAAGGCCTTTGCGCGCACCGCCCAATATGATTTGGCGATTGCCCGCTGGTTTGGTGAAAGTCGGGGGGATAAGGCTTTTACGGGCTTGGCGGGAGAGAAAATCCAAGATTTGCGCTATGGGGAAAATCCCCATCAGCAAGCCGCCTTTTTTCGTGGTGGACCAGAGCGTCTCGGGGTCACCACCGCCCGTCAATGGCAAGGCAAGGCGCTTTCTTACAATAATATCAATGATACGGATGCCGCCTTCGAACTGGTGGCGGAGCTTCCCCGAGAGCGCGCCGGGGTTGCCATCATCAAACATGCCAATCCGTGCGGTGTCGCCATGGGCAGCGACCCGTGCGCAGCCTATCGATTGGCTTTGCGGTGTGATCCGGTTTCTGCCTTTGGCGGTATTGTTGCGCTCAATCAGCGATTGGAAGAAGAGGCGGCCCGGGAGATTGTCAAAATTTTTACCGAAGTGGTCATTGCACCTGAGGTCAGCGATGGGGCGCGGGAAATATTTGCCGCTAAGAAAAATCTTCGACTTTTAACCACGGGCGGTCTGCCAGACCCTAAATCTGCGGGCCAAATGATCAAGCAAGTTGCCGGAGGGTTTCTGGCGGCGGATCGGGATAATGGATCTATCAGTGAGGCCGATTTGCAAATCGTAACCAAGCGCCCCCCTAGCCAGACGGAATTGGCGGATATGTTGTTTGCCTTTCGTGTGGCCAAACATGTAAAATCAAACGCCATCATCTATGTCAAAGATCAGGCAACGGTTGGCATCGGCGCGGGACAGATGAGCCGCCTTGACAGTTCGCGCATTGCCGCCCGCAAGGCACAAGATGCGGCTGAGGCAGAAGGGTTAGATCAATCCTTGGCCATCGGCTCGGTGGTAGCGTCGGATGCTTTTTTCCCATTTCCCGATGGGTTGCTGGCGGCCGCCGAAGCGGGGGCAACGGCAGTTATTCAGCCCGGAGGTTCGATCAAGGACAAGGATGTCATCGCAGCGGCCGATGAAGCCGGGCTGGCCATGGTGTTCACGGGTATGCGGCATTTTCGCCATTAGGCCCCCTATGCCCCCCTATGTCCCAGTGGCTGGGCGGGGTTGCCAAAGAGGCAACGATCTGAATCCACCATCACCGC
>JALWRV010000377.1 GCA_027080545.1 Parvularculaceae bacterium | reverse complement strand
CCTGACATTTACCATGCGAGGCGGCCATTATCCTAGCGAATTTGGCAAAGTTTGGGCCTTGTTCAAAGTGAATATACGGAGAATATCGGCCCATTGTGGCCCATTTGCCCCTTTGTCGCGCAAAACCGCCCCGGATTTTGCCTCAACCAGCAGAAATCCCGGCCACGCGCGGGCGGTGGTCAATCCATTTTTTGGCTTTAAGCGCCCGCGATTCCACCAAATCCCAAGAGGCAAAAGCCAATAAGAGCGCCACTGGCCAAGCAAGCATAAAATTGAGCCACGGGTCTTGTGGTTGAAATAGCGCCTGCACCATTTGTTGGGCCACAAAGCCATAGATATAAATACCGTAAGAGGCATCCCCGCTCGCCCCCCAATGGCGAATGATGGGCCCCAGCCGCGCCAAGGCAAACCAGAACGTAAGATAGGCCCCTCCGAGCGCCACCATCAAATTGACCTGCCCGATCAAAAAGCCGACCACAATCAGGCCTGCCATGACCCATGCCAGCCCCCCGGAAAGCGGGACTTTATGACGCCATAAATAAAGCACCGCCCCGGCAAAAAATGCCTGCGCCAACAGCGCAAATTTATAAAGATAAAAGCTGATGCCTTCATGGGGCCCTGCCCCGAGAAGAAATATCGTCAGTATACTGAATAAAAGTGCCGTCAATGCCACCCACCCGCGCAACAAGCCCATCACACCAAACAGCGCCACAGCCCCATAACACATAACCTCAAACTTCAAGGTCCAGAGTGATCCATTGATGACATGAGGCAAGGGATTTTCTGAAAACAAACCCGGCAGGCTGTCCCATTTATTAAAGGTGGTGATGTTGATGGTATAGAGAGCCGTTTGCGGATCGCGCCAATAATCCTCCCATGGCAAGCTTGTCAAAAGCGGCCCCACCAGAAACAGGGTCAGGCCGATAGCCACAACCAAGCCCGGAAACAGGCGTAAAAAACGCCGCCATAAAAATGATTTCAGCTCCGGCTTGTGGGCCCAGCTGGCGGTAATGAGAAAGCCAGAAATCGCAAAAAACACCAGCACCGACAATACGCCGAGCTTGGTCTCGCCACCGGACCATTGATAGATCGGCTCATTGACCGGGCTTCCTTGGGTAATTTCCCATGAGTGGGAAAAAATTACCAAGCTCGCCGCCACAAAACGCACAAAGTCGAGATTATTGCCCCGCGCACCGCCTTGGTCCCAAAGCGCGCCCAAGGTCTGCCCCTGAAATGGATTTATGCTGCCCAGATTTTTCATTAACCAAGACATAACGCCGAGGCGTTGAAAAGAGTTAAAGGCGGCCTTAACCGATTGCTAAGAATTAGCCACCTGCAACAGCGCCAACAGGCTAGGCGGCAGGCGACGGGGGCGACCCGAAAGGGCCATAGCCGCAACTTCCACCTCAGCCTCGGTAAGGCAGGTCTCGTCACGCCAGATAGATTGCGCCACAAAAAGCCGCGCCCCCTTGGCGGCGGTAAAACGGGTGCGCACAATCAATAAATCATCAATCCGCGCCGGGGCCTTATAAGAAAGGCTCAAATGGCGCACGGTAAAGACAATCGGATCTTCTTGGTCCAGCAATTCCGCATGGGTTGCCCCCAAGGCGCGTAACGCTTCCGTGCGCCCTCGTTCCAAAAATTTCAAATAGTTGGCATGATAGACGACGCCGGAAAAATCCGTGTCCTCATAATAGACCCGCACTTTTATATTATGGTCTGATATATTCTGTTCTGACATGCTGGCCCCGCTATTGTCCCTGTTCTCATCCAGCCATTCTCTTCAGCCGTTTTGGCCAACCTGTCTAACCGGCTCGCCTCCTCTGGTCCAGCGTCAGCCGCATTTTCATATTTTAGCCATGTTTTGGGGGCCAAATCGCTGCGGGAATAATGATGAGGGAGATGGTTTTGTTCACATTAGCCACCATTCTGGCCTATGGGTTTGCCCTTGGGGAAATCAGCGATGATTGCACCTATAAAGACATTCCTCTCCACGGAAATGTCAAGCTGGTCGAGAGCTTCCCGGACATCAAAGTGAAAAAGGTCGAGAGTTTCCCGGATCTGAAAGTAAAAATGGTCGGCAGCTTTCCTGATAGCTGCGGGGAATGGAAAATGGTTGAGAGCTTCCCCGACTTCACCATTCAATATGTAGACAGTTTCCCGGATATCGAAATCAAGCTGGTCGAGAACTTCCCCGGCTTGCCATAAGAAGAGAGGGAAAAGAGAAACCTCTCGGTTCCACGCACCAAATAGCCCCGTTTGCGCCTTGAGCACCAACCATCACTTAGTTTCATCCGCCCGCCGCAAAATCGCGTTCATGCGCGTGCGCTCGGCCACCTCATAACCATTGGCAAGACAGATCGCCAAGGCCCCTACCGCCGGCCCCTCATTATGCAAGGTTTCCAGCACAATATGTTGGGGATAAAGTGCGCGGTCGGCTTGGGCAAAAAAATTCAAAAACACCGTGCGTTCATGGCCTTCTAAATCGATTTTCAAAAAATCCACCCGTGGGAAATTTGCCTCTTGCAAAATTGTGTGAAGCGGCTTGCCCGGCACCGTGACACCCGCAGCATCCACGCCCATATCTGTCGTTGAAATTTTATTCTCGCCGCGATTCTTATCCCCCAGCGCCATCACCACATCACATTCACGATCGGTTATGGCCATGGGTGCGACCCTGATCGGCGCTTGCGAAAATTCGATATTGCGTTTTAGACGCCCCAACACCACCGGCTCCGGTTCTATCGCCAGAATATGCGCTTGCTTACCAGCCTTTTTTATTTCATCGGCCACAAACAACGAATAAAGCCCGACATTGGCGCCCGCATCGACAAAATAATAATCCGGCGCGGCGCTTTCGTGAATGGTCGCCGCGATTTTTGCCCGTTCGGCGGCGTCCCATGTTTGCACCGCCATAAAGGCGCGCTTTTCGCAGACATTATCATAAGGGTGAAGGCGCACTTTCGCCCCCTCAAAAATCTCCACATCGAACAGGCGACGCTGCTTGCCCCCGGCCAATCGCAACAGGGTTGATTTTACCAACCCGCGCCTTTTGCTGGCGGGCAATTTATCTCCCAGTGCGCGCATCCACCGTTGAAAACCATTGGGCGCAT
>JALWRV010000376.1 GCA_027080545.1 Parvularculaceae bacterium | reverse complement strand
GTTTATCAACGCTTCCGCGCCAAGCCCATCCAACCAAGCGGCAATATCACTTTCGCCAACGGCCGCGCGCATATCGACAAAGTCCACCTGCCACCCCGCTGTTTGCAGTGCTTTCAAAGCCTTGCGGCAACTATCGCAGTTTTTTTAACCCGTAAAGTTTTATCATCCCTAACCCTCAAATGGATCCCGCATCAAAATAACATCGTCGCGTTCTGGTGAAGTCGAGACCAAGGCGATGGGGCATTCGATCAATTCTTCAATGCGCCGCACATATTTGACAGCACTGGCGGGCAAATCCGCCCAAGATCGCGCCCCTTCGGTGGAATCGCCCCACCCTTCCATGGTTTCATAAACCGGTTTGATGTGGGTTTGTCGATCAATACCGGCGGGGAGATAATCATAAGACTGCCCTTCAATTTCATAGCCGGTGCAAACTTTCAATTCGTCAAATGTATCAAGCACATCCAGCTTGGTGAGCGCGATGCCATCAACCCCCGCAATGCGTAAGGATTGACGCACCAAAGCCGCATCAAACCAGCCGCAGCGGCGCTTGCGGCCGGTGACGGTACCAAATTCATGGCCGCGCTCGCCCAATTTCTGACCGACGGCATCTTCCAGTTCCGTCGGAAACGGTCCCTCACCGACCCGTGTGGTATAGGCTTTAACAATACCCAACACATATTGCACCGCGCGCGGCCCCAAACCAGACCCGGTGGCCGCCTGCCCGGCTACCACATTGGAAGAAGTGACATAAGGATAGGTCCCGTGATCCACATCCAAAAGCACCCCTTGCGCCCCTTCAAACAAAATGCGCTTTCCTGCCCGGCGCGCCTCATGGAGTAATTTCCACACCGGCCCCGCAAACGGAAGCACCGCTAGGGCAATATCGTTAAGCGCTTTCATCAGGGCGTTTTTATCAATATCCGGCACCCCGAACCCGCGTCGCAACGCATTATGATGGGTCAGGAAGCGTTCTATTTTTTGCGGTAATGTCTCCGGATAGGCCAAATCAATCAGCTTGATGGCGCGGCGCCCGGCCTTATCTTCATAGGCTGGGCCAATGCCGCGACCAGTAGTGCCGATGCGGCCTTTGCCTGCGGCTTCTTCGCGTAATTTATCCAATTCCCCATGGAGGGGTAAAATCAAACAGGCATTTTCCGCGATCACCAAATTTGCCGGCGATATTTTGACCCCTTGTTCCCGCAGGCGGTCCATTTCCGCCACCAAGGCCCATGGGTCAATCACCACCCCATTGCCGATGACAGACATCTTGCCACCACGAACGATGCCCGATGGCAGCAGGGACAATTTATAGACCGCCCCATCAATAACCAGCGTATGGCCAGCATTGTGGCCCCCTTGAAAACGCACCACCACCTCGGCCCGGGCCGAGAGCCAATCCACCAGCTTGCCCTTGCCCTCATCACCCCATTGGGCACCGATTACCGCCACATCTGCCATATTTGCCTGCCTTTCATCTCTCAAGGCCCCGATTCGGGGGCTTCTGTTGAGGCTTTTCGCGCCCTCGTGCCCTGAAAATCCCTTTTTCACAACTCTTTTTGAACCAATCGCCCAGCGCCAACGACTTATCCTATAAGAGCTGAAGAGGAGTGCCATTGATGGGGCGAAAGCTGGAACGCCTATTCGACGAATATCTTGTCACTTGCGCACGCGCGGGGGATCGCAGTGCCTTTAACAAGCTGGCTCTACGGTGGCACTATAGGCTGTTGGCCCATGCCTATCGGCTGAGCGGTGAGCGCGAAACGGCCATGGATATCGCCCAAGAAGGCTGGGCCGATATTGTCCGCAACCTCACCCGGCTCGAAGACCCCAAGCTTTTTCCCGCTTGGGCTTATCGGATCATCACCCGGCGCAGCGTCGACCATATTCGCCGCACCACCGCCAAACGCCGCACCGAAGCCGCCTATCGTCTGGAACCACAAGACCAAGCGCCCTCGAACAGCCCATCATCGCAACACCAAAATCTCTACGCAGCCATCAATCATTTGAAACCCAAACAACAGGCCGTAATTCGTTTATTCTATCTGGAAGAGTTGAGCATTGCAGAAATATCAATGGCTCTTTCAATACCGGCGGGCACTGTGAAAACCCGCCTCATGCACGGGCGCAACCTTTTACGCGCCGCTTTAAAAGGAGAAGAAAATGGATGATCTTGATAAAAAAATCGCGGAGGCCCTGAGCGATCAGGATAGAGAATTAATGGCCGCGTTTGAAGAGCAAGGGCTATTCGCCCAATTGGGCGGATTGTTTCAAGGTAAGCTCGGTTGGCTGTCCTTGGTAACGCTTGTCATTGGCACGATCCTCACCTTTGCGGGCTTTTATGCCGCATGGAAATTTATTGTCGTAGAAGATATCGCTGCCATGCTTCATTGGGGCGCACTGGCTTGGGCGTGTTTTTCCGCGCAAATGATGATTAAATTGTGGAGCTGGATGCGCATGGAAACCAATCGCACCATGCGGGAGATAAAAAGGCTGGAATTGCAACTTGCCCGCCAGCAATGATATTTCTGAATACTAGCCAGAGAACAAAGATCTATTTTCCTCTTTTGCCAATTCCGTGCTAGTCTGGCTATCAGAAGAAAGGGCGCGCGAAGATGATCAAACGATTACCCCTCCCCCTATTGTTTATGGCCACACTCATGGGCGGGTGCGAAGCGATAAATGAACCAGCTCCTATAGGCCCGGCCCCTATAGGCAATGCCCCTGAAACTGACCGGCCCAAAACGCAAAAGAGCCTCACCCTTGACCTCAACAAGGCAGAGATCTTTACGGTCAATTCCTATTTTTCCCCCCTTGCTTATGGCCCGACAAAAATGTTTTATCAATTTTTTGATAAAAATATTATCATCACCTTTAGCATGGACAATAGTTCCATGGCGGTTCCGCTGACCGGCACCCTCTATCGCTTCAGGGACGGGGTAGATAAATCTGGTTTGAAAAAATGGCTCAATAACCAATATTCTGACGGGCTTTTTGCCAATGCCCCGAAACCGCAAAGCCAAACCGATCTAGGACCCTATGTGACAATCCTATCGCGCACATCCGCCCCACAAATTGGTAAATCTGATGGCAATCTCTATACCCCGGTCACCATCCGTTTTGCCGT
>JALWRV010000375.1 GCA_027080545.1 Parvularculaceae bacterium | reverse complement strand
GCGCGTGATGGGGCATCAGCCTTGGCGCAAAAATCGGTTGATCAAGAAAAGAAAGATTTTTTCTCCCAACTGGATACGCCGCTTGATCAGTCTTTGCGGTTTGATCACTATTTGGTTGGTGATGCCAATCGCCTTGCCTATGCCGCCGCGCGCAATGTGGTTGACGGTATGACTGTGGATGACCGGCTGGTTTATTTCTATGGGGCATCAGGGCTTGGTAAAACTCACCTTCTCAATGCCATTGGCCATGCTTTGCGTGAAAAGCGGCCGCAATTGCGCATTTTCTATCTGACCTATGAAAATTTCCTCACCACCTATGTGGATGCGGTGATCTCGAAAAATCTTCGCGATTTGCGCGGATTTTTACATGATTTCGATGTGGTGATGCTGGATGATCTTCACCTGTTGCGCGGCCGCAAGGGCACACAAGAAGAATTTCTCAACCTGATCAATCGGTTGCACCAAGAAGGCAAGACCGTCGTCATCGCCGGGGCCATGGCCCCGCAGCGACTGGCCGAAACCGGTATCAATCAACGTCTAACTGACCGGTTGGCCGGGGGCACATCGATCCAGCTTGAAAAACCCGATCTACGGTTGCGGTTGGCAATTTTGCAATCCATGAATGATCGCCATGGGCGCGATGAAACTGCGCTTACCTTACCCACGGGCATATTAGAGCAAATCGCCCGGCGTGCGGACAGCTCGGTGCGCGAATTGGAAGGCGCTTATCGTCTCGTGCGGCTGCATGCCCAGGCCCATGGAGAAATTCCGGCAAGTGCTCAGGTTGCTAAAATGCTGGCAGAACATTTCCGCCACCACCGCAAAGAGGTGACCTTGGACAATCTCAAAGAGGCTGTGGCGCAAAGCTTTGGCTGGTCGATCGCCGATCTGGAAGGCCCCAAACGCCCGCAACCGCTGGCCAAAGCGCGCCATGCCTATTGCATGTTGGCGCGAAAGCTCACCCATGCTTCCCTGGCGGCCATTGGCGCAAGCCTTCAGCGAGACCACACCACGGTGATTTCATCTCTGGAGCGTGGCGAGGCCTTGGCAGAGACCGATATTGCTTTTGCGGACAAGATTTCACGGCTTTTGGAACAGTTCGGGGCCTAAAGATGGTGGCGCTCACCGCGCTCAAAGGCCCCAAGCCCAGATTCTGGTTGAGAAATCTCACCTCAAGGGGTGGAAATCCTGTTGCGGTCGCGGCTATAGTCGGCGACCTTTCCGGTGGTCCCAGTCTTGGCCCCCACATCGGCCCTCTTGATGATGACCCCGTTCAATAAGAATAGACTCATGTGACTATAAAGGGGCAGGACGGGGTCGGCATTTAGGGTCGTCTGAGGCATAAGTTTCTGAGGCATAAGTTTCTGGGGCAAGTTTTTTGGGGCATAAGCTTTTTTGGGGCATTAAGAGGATATCAAAGATGAAGCTGACGATAGAACGTTCAACCTTCTTGAAAGCGCTTGGTCACGTACAAAGCGTTGTCGAGCGGCGAAATACCATCCCCATCCTCTCCAACGTATTGCTCCACGCCAAAGGGGCCGCCCTGTCTCTAACCGCCACAGATCTGGATATTGAGATTTCCGAACAAGTTCCCGCTGATGTCGATGCGGACGGCGCAATAACCGCCAATGCCTTGACCTTGTTTGAAATTGTCAAACGTCTACCGTCAGGGGCGCAAGTGCGCCTTGAATTATCCGATGACCAGACACGTTTAAAACTATCGGCTGGTCGCTCAGATTTCTCTTTGGCGGTGTTGCCGGACAAAGACTTCCCAACCATTTCAGCCGATGAAAAGGGCGAGCGTTTCACCATGCCGTCCGATGATTTGCGCCGCCTGATCGATAAAACCCGCTTTGCCATGTCGCAGGAGGAAACCCGTTATTATTTAAACGGCATCTATTTCCATGCCACGGACGAAGAGGGCGGCTGTTTGCGCTCGGTGGCAACCGACGGCCATCGTCTCGCCCGTCTTGATACGGGGCTGCCCAAGGGGGCAGAAAAAATTCCCGGGGTGATTGTCCCGCGCAAGGCCGTTACCGAGCTGCGCCGCTTGCTTGATGATGCCGATGATCTGGTTGATGTCACGGTTTCAACCACCAAAATCCGCTTCATGTTCAACGATATATTGTTCATGTCGAAATTGATCGATGGCACATTCCCAGATTATTCCCGGGTTATTCCTTCGGGCAATAACAATGTCATGCGCATCGATACGCAAGATTTCATCAATGCCGTAGACCGGGTCTCCACGGTTTCAGCGGACAAAACCCGCTCCATCAAACTGTCTTTGGAAAAAGATCGGCTCAAATTGATGGTCAATAATCCCGAAACCGGTTCCGCCCATGAAGTGTTGTCAGCCGATTATAAGTCCGAGCCGATGGATATCGGCTTTAACGCCCGCTATTTGATGGAAATTGCCAAAGAGGTAGATGGCGAAAAGCTGACATTAGAATTGGGGGATTCCGCCTCTCCGGCCATTGTGCGAGATGAGGAAGATGAACATGCGCTTTATGTGCTGATGCCTCTGCGCGTATAGGCCCGCCATGAACCGAGCCTGCGGCCCGCGTATCACCCGCCTAACTTTGGCAAATTTTCGTTCTTTTGCTGCGCTGGATGTGAGTTTTCAGGGAAAATCCGTCATTCTCACAGGCCCCAACGGGGCCGGTAAAACCAACATGCTTGAGGCCTTGTCCTTGCTGGGGGCAGGGCGCGGCCTGCGCCATGCCAAGCGCACGGAATTGTTGCGCCAACAGGCTGACGCCGGCGAATGGCAGGTCGCGCTGACCTTGAGCGATGCGGATAAGATGCAAACCCGTTTAGGGATTACGGGTGATAGGCACAAACGCCGAGTGCGCATTGATGGGGAATTTGTCAAACCCCAAAGCCTGTTGCTCGACCATATCCGTTTTTTATGGCTAACCCCGGCACAGGACCGCTTGTTTATGGAAGGGGCGAGCGAGCGTCGTCGTTTTCTGGACCGGCTGGTGCTGGCCCATGATCCGCTCCACGCCAGACAGGTAAGCGCTTTTGAGACCAGCACCCGCCAGCGCCAAAAACTGCTGGAGGGCTTTCCCCAGTGTGACCACACATTGCTTGGTATATTAGAGCGCCAAATGGCGGAAAGCGGGACCGCCA
>JALWRV010000374.1 GCA_027080545.1 Parvularculaceae bacterium | reverse complement strand
TTTATCGGCCTGTTGCTGCTTTTTTTGCGTGGTTTCATCGGTCATGCTTTAATAACCCAGCAATGAAAATTACTCTATAATTTGGCAATGATGGCTGAAACAGAGTTCATAAACCCTTAACCATGATCCTTTTGCAGCCAAGTAAATGGTGAAACGGACAGATAAATGTTACGGCAGACTCTACGCGATTTGAAAAATGGCAATCCGCCCAAGGCATTGGCGGACAAGATTCACGAACGTGGGATCGTTTTTGTGCACATTCCCAAATGTGCCGGCTCTTCGGTCGAAGCGGCCTTGCGCCCCCATTATCGCCTGTCGCGCAAGCTCATTGACCCCGAAATCAGCTTCGAGGCGGCAGCGAAAGAGTTGGGCCTGACGGCCGATGATTCAAACCGTCATCATATTTTACAACGCGCGAGCGAAATGCGCCGAACCCTGTTGCACTTTCACCTTGCCCAAGGGGTAAAATGTCTCACAGGCCACGCCCCCCTTGGCCCACGCACCATTCAGGCCTTCGCCCCCTCACATGATTTCGTCACTCTGTTGCGAGACCCGGTTGAGAGATTTAAATCTCACCTCGCCTATAATCTAAATGGCGGGGGTGGCCATGGCGCGATCAAGGAGGGGCTTGATGAATTTCTCCGTCGCCCGCGCGCCAGAACCATGGGTGCGCTCTATGTGAAATATTTTTCCGGCGCGTCTATGGAGGCGGATTTTTCGGATTCCCGCCTGATCGAAGCCGCCAAAGAAAATCTCAGCCAAATGGCCGTGATTGGCTTTGTCGAAGATATGGATAATTTCGCTGGCGATCTCACCTGCCTGACCACGCACCGTGTGGAAATTGGTCGCTATAACCCCACCGAAGCCGGCAAAAAGCAGTCTTTGCGCTTTTCCGACGAGCAATTGGCGCGAATCGAATTTCTCTGCACCCCTGATCGAGCAATTTATGATTGGGCCCGCGAGAAATTTTTTATCGATTTAACGACCGTCGAGGCCCCCAAAACCGCTGAAAATCAGTGATTCTTCGCGCTTAAAGCGTGTCGAAACCATAGTTTTCCCCAAAAACGTGCTTTTCTCTGGTGTTTTGATATAACATTGATATAACACTATCACATACAGATGGAGCACAAACATGGCCACTGCAGCCCTTGCCAACACCGATCTCACCAAAAACGAGACCCTTGTCTTCGAGGCCCTGAAGGACAGTACAGGCCCCATGAAGGCCTATGATGTCTTGGACCGCCTAAAAGACCATGGGGTGCGTGCCCCCATGACAGTCTATCGAGCGCTAGAGGGGCTGGAGGCCAAGGGCATCGTCCATAAGCTTGATGCCCTCAATGCTTTTGTGTTGTGCAGCCATGACCACCCCCATCAGGTGCAGTCATTTTTGGTTTGTTCTGAATGTGGCATGGTGCAGGAAATTTCACCTGAGCTGCAAGAGGCTTCTCCGGTAGAGGATAAAATTCTTGGGGTGGTCCGGGCCAGCGGCTTCCAGATGCGCGAAGCCCGTCTGGAAATGAAGGGCCTGTGTAAAGATTGCGCCAATGGCTAACATCCAATTAAACGCAGGGTTTGTTTGAGCCTTAGCTTTTTTACGGAAAAGTTTGTGTAATTTTATCCCCGCCACCTATTAAGACTTTAGACTCAGCATTATTCATTTTCCACTGGCATCGGTGTTTCACCGATATGGAGTAATGCCTCAATGGTCGACAGTCCAAACCTTTCCCTGCCCTATTTAATCGCCGCGCAAGCGCAAAAACATATCACCCATAATGAAGCCTTGCGCAAGCTTGATGCTATCGTGCAATTGGCTGTGCTTGATAAAGACCTCACAGCACCGCCGCCAAATCCCAATGACGGTGATCGCTATATCATCGCTGCGCCCGCCAGCGATCAATGGGCAGGCTTTGAAAGCCAGATTGCCGCTTGGCAAGACGGAGCCTGGGCCTTTTATTCACCTCGACAAGGGTGGCTCGCCTGGGTTGGGGATGAGGCCGCGCTTTATGGTTGGGATGGCAATCAATGGGCGATGGCAGGCGGGTCACTCAACCCCACCCCGCTATTAGGCATCAACGCCACTGCTGATAGTACAAATCGTCTTGCCCTTGCCTCTCCTACCTCTCTTTTCAATCATGAGGGCAGCGACCACCGATTAAAAATCAATAAAAACACCCCTTCCGACACAGCCTCTATATTATTTCAAACAGGCTTTTCTGGGCGTGCCGAATTTGGCCTTACTGGCGATGAGGACTGGCATGTCAAGGTTTCCGCCGATGGCAATAATTGGAAGGAAGCCCTGCGGGTCGATAATGCCACGGGCCGCATTCTTTTTCCAAGTGGCGGCGTTCGCCATCAGCTCTCCAGTGACAAGACATGGTTTGTGGACGGGACCACTGGCGCAGACAGTAATGACGGCGGGACCGCCGCCACCCCTTTTGCCACAATTTCCAAAGCAGTGGCCACGGTCATCGCCACCGATTTGGGGGGATATAAGGCCACCATTCAAATCGCTGATGGCACTTACACAGAAAATTTATTGCTATTGCCCCTTATTGCCGGGTCTTGCAGCTTGCGCGGTAATCTTACAAACCCGGCAAATGTAATCCTAGACAATGGCGGCGTCGGCGAAAATATTGTCTGTTCCGGTCTTCCGGAACAATGGAGCATTGAAGGCCTGCGCCTGATCGGCAACCGCATTGGCATTGAGGCCAGGGGCGGTCATGTTTTATTCGGCAATCTGGACTTTGCTACCAGCTTCATTCACATGCGCGCCAATTATAATGGCACCATAAGGGCGATTGGCGATTACACCATTTCCGGATCAGCCAATGAACATCTGCGCGCCGCCAATAATGCAGCCATTTTGATGTGGGGAAAAACTGTAACTCTGAGCGGCAGCCTATCTTTTGCCACCAGCTTCGCCCGCGCTCAAAACCGCGCCTTTATTCGCTGTAATGGTGGGATGAATTTTATTGGCAGTGCCACCGGCAAGCGCTATTCCAGCGAAGAAATGGCTGACATTAATACTGGCGGTGGCGGAGCAAACTTCTTCCCCGGCGATAGCGCCGGTAGCGTGAGCTTAGGCGGTGTTTATGTTTGAGTGGCAGCATCAGAGAATTTGTTACGGTGAGGAAAAGGCATGTCAGGT
>JALWRV010000373.1 GCA_027080545.1 Parvularculaceae bacterium | reverse complement strand
GCTCAGGCAGACAATATGGCCAGCCCAGAAGATGAAAAGCAAAAAATTCGCCGGGGCAATCTTACTCTTGACCCCATGCGCCATGCCTGTTCATGGAATGGGGAAAATGTTACCCTTACCGTTACTGAATTTCTTATTCTACAGGCCTTGGCCGGGCGTCCCGGCTTTGTAAAAAGCCGCGATGCCCTGATGGATGCGGCCTATGATGATCAGGTTTATGTGGATGACCGCACCATTGACAGCCATATTAAGCGCATACGCAAGAAATTCCGGGTGATTGATAAATCTTTTGATCAAATCGAAACCCTATATGGTGTAGGCTACAAATATAAAGAAGAATAGCACCCACCCCAAACAGACGGGGTGGGGCGCTTGCCACCAGATGATCACTGAGCAGATGATCAATGAGCGGATGATCAATGAGCCAAAAACCATCATCACACCAAACGACCCGCTCATCCGAAAAAGGGGCTCGCCTTAAGCCGCGCAAGCGGTCCTCCAGCACGCTTTCGGCTAAATCCCGTTCCGGCTTTTTCGGGGGGCTTACTTTTTCCCGCCTTACCTTGACCATTGTCGTCGCCAATTTGATCGGCATGACCATATTGCTGCTCGGCTCCTTAGGCATGACCCAATATCGCGATGGTCTAATCGCTGCCAAGCTGGAAGGGGTGCGGGCACAAGCGCAAGTTATCGCCGATATTATGGCTCAAGTCGCCGCCGATGATACCAATTGCGATGGGGCTGACCCGCTTAATGGGGCGTGCCGTGTCTCATTGCGTGAAGATGCCGTAAACCTCGTCTTCTCCAGAGTGTGGGACAGTTTTGAAGGGCGGGTTCGGGTTTTTAACGCCCCGCCGGATTTTGAAAATCTCACTATTGATGATGCCAATAGCCTGTTGCTGGAAGATGTGGTGCTACGCAAAGACGCCTTTGATACGGCGCCCTTGCCCGACATTGATGAAACCAATTCGATCTTGGAAAAACCGTGGAATGCGTTCAAGCGGGCGGTCATTACCCATTGGCCATCGGGCAATTTTCAGCGCAGTGCCGCCCATCGTCGCCTTGAACAGGAATTGACCGAAGCCTTCACCATGCCGGCCAATGCCAGCCAACGCGGGGTTTCTTCGGTGCGCTATAATGAAGAGGGCGAATTGGTCGCTTCCGTCTCCGTGCCCATCCGCAAAGTACAGGCGATTTATGGGGTTGTGACCGCTGAAATTGGCGGTATTCAAGATCTGGTCGATGAGGCCCGCGTGGCCATTCTGCCCTTTTTTGCTCTCGCGCTTATCGCCACTTTCTTGTCTTCTCTTTTGCTCACCGCTGCTATTGCCCAGCCCATTCGTCAATTAGCGATTGCGGCCGATAGCGTGCGTGAAGGCATCGCCGTTGCCGGTCGGGTGCGGATACCCGATTTTTCTCATCGTAAAGATGAAATTGGCGAATTGTCCGCTTCCCTTCGGGCCATGACCAATGCCATCTATGCCCGCATTGAAGCCATAGAAAGTTTTGCCGCCGATGTTTCCCACGAGCTAAAAAACCCCCTAACCTCCATTAGAAGTGCGGCTGAAACATTGGCTATCGCAAAAACACCGGAAGCCCAAGATAAGCTGATGAGTGTTATCCAATCGGATGTGGCGCGCATGGATCGGCTCATCACCGATATTTCCAACGCCTCGCGTCTTGATGCGGAGCTTGCGCGCGAGACCCGTGAATTTCTCAACCTTGAAAAATTGCTCAAAGATATTGTGGATATTTACCGCACCACCCGCAAAGACAATCAAGCCAGCGTGGCGTTGGTGGAAACGGATCGCTGGCCTGCCTCTAATCTGCTCGGCTCGCCAACGGCGCTGGGGCAGGTTTTTAGAAATATTATTGACAATGCGCTTTCTTTCTCCCCAGCTGATGGGGTGGTCACTATTGCTATGGAAGCCACCCGGGAGAAAAATAAAGACCCCGTCTTTCGCATAGTCATCGAGGATCAGGGGCCGGGCATCCCCGCTGAAAATCTCGAAAGCATCTTCAATCGCTTTTACACTCAAAGACCGGCGGGTACGGCTTTTGGCAATAATTCCGGTCTTGGCCTTGCGATTTCCCGTCAAATTATCGAAAGCCATGGGGGCCGCATCTGGGCGGAAAATATTTCTTCCGATGGCGGCGCCCGCTTTATTGTTGAATTGCCCCTGCGCTATTGATCCTGCCGGCTTTTTTTGCGCACAATAAGCCCATGGCCGACCCTTCTTCTTTCACCTTTCCTGCCACCAGCATTGCCGTCGCCCTTGGGGACATGGGGGCGCTGATAGGGGTGATGTTGAGCGGTGCTTCAGGGATGGGCAAATCATCGCTGGCAGCGCGATTGATCCATGATTGCCCGTGGCAGCGCACGCGCCTTATTGCCGATGATATTACCTGTTTGCAGGGGGATGGCACGGCGCTGCGCGCCACCGCCCCCGCTCAGACCCGCGGCTTGCTGGAATTGCGCGGCTTTGGGTTGGTGCGTCTCGAAGTGGCTGAAAATGTGTCGATTGCCCTATTGATCGAAGCCGATTTGGCCCGCCCCACCCGATTGCCAGACCCTAACGCCCAAAAACAGATAGGCCCCTATAGCCTGCCAATTCGATCCATGAACCTACACCATGCGGATGCCGTTGCCAAAATACGTCTATGGTTGGCTCATTTGAAATTACCGGTTGAAAGCTAATCCTATTTGCTTAAAGCTAAGCCTCTGGCTTTTGGAGAGGAAAGTTACACCCCCATGATCGGTCTTGTTATCGTCACCCACGGTAATTTAGCAGCGGAGTTTCTCGCCGCGACCTATCATGTGGTCGGCCCGCAATCGCGTATGGAAGCCATTTGTATCGGGGCCGATGATGATATGGAACAGCGACGCCAAGACATTATCGATGCCGCCAAACGGGTAAATGATGGCAGCGGCACTATTATTCTTACGGATATGTTCGGGGGCACCCCATCCAATTTGGCAATTTCGGTGATGGAACGGGCCAAGGCTGAAATTATTGCCGGGGTCAATCTGCCCATGCTGATCAAGCTAGCGCCGGAGCCTTATCGACATAGCATCGATCTCGAAACCGCTATTAGCGATGCGTACAAGGCGGGGCGCAAATATATCAATGTCGCTTCGTGGGTTTTGTCCGGTAAAGAACC
>JALWRV010000372.1 GCA_027080545.1 Parvularculaceae bacterium | reverse complement strand
GCACTGCATGCCGAAGACTATTCAATAGCTTCACGGATTTGGCGCTTGGCTTCCCCCATAAGGTCAGCCATCTGGGTGCGAATTTCTTCGTCAGAAACCGGTCGCGGCGCTTCGTTCAACGCCCCGCGCAGCTTGCGGAAAACATCCTCATCACCGGGCTCTTCCAGATCGGCAATGACCACCTCTTTGGCAAACGCCTCAGCCTGTGCGCCTTCAAGCCCCAAAATTTTGGCTGCCCACAAGCCCACCAGCTTGTCGCGGCGGGCATGGACCTTGAATTGCAACGCCGCATCATGGGCAAATTCGGCTTCAAACTGGCTTTCACGATCATCAAATGTAGTCATACTTTTCTTAAAACTCCTGCTAGATTAAAAGCCTGCATGGGCCCATATATGGATAAGCCGTTCAGGTTTGGCCTTCCTGCCCTCCTATGTAAGCGTTTTATCCCCTAAAGATAAGGGAAATTTCGCCCGTTCTTGTGGAAAAGTCGCGGGCCCGCCCCTTTCCGCCCATAGCGGAACATGCTAGCGAAGGCGCGGGTTAAGGGTGGGAACAAATCAAGGCCTGTCATGGCCATGGCGCCACCGCCACAACCAGATGAAATCCGCAATCGCACGGGGAGCCAGACCATGGCCAGACGCAAACAAATATACGAAGGCAAGGCAAAAATCCTGTATGAAGGACCAGAGCCCGGCACCCTTATTCAATATTTCAAGGATGACGCCACCGCGTTTAATGCAGAAAAACATGCGGTTCTGGAAGGCAAGGGCATTCTCAATAATCGCATATCCGAATTCATTATGAGCGGGATTGAGCGCATTGGCATCCCGACCCATTTCATTCGCCGCCTCAATATGCGCGAGCAATTGATCAGGCAGGTGGAAATCATTCCTCTGGAAGTGGTGGTGCGCAATGTCGCCGCTGGTTCCATGGTCAAACGCCTGGGCCTGAAAGAAGGGGATCTCTTGCCGCGTCCGGTGATCGAATTTTATTTAAAAGACGACAAGCTGGGCGATCCTCTGGTCACCGAAGATCATGTCAACGCCTTTGGGTGGGCCAACCCCCAAGAGATGGATGATATTCTCAACATGGCCATGCGGGTGAATGATTTTCTCAGCGGCCTGTTCAGTGCCGTGAATATTCGTCTGGTAGATTTCAAAATCGAATTTGGCCGCCAGTTCGAGGGCGATTTGATGCGGGTCATTCTGGCCGATGAAATCTCCCCGGATAGCTGCCGCCTGTGGGATATGGATACCAACTATATTCTCGACAAGGATCGCTTTCGCAAAGATTTAGGCGGGCTGACCGATGCCTATCGCGAAGTGGCCACCCGTCTTGGCATCATCAAAGAAAATGACAAGCGCGACACCAAAGGGCCGGTGCTGGTCTCTTCCAATGAGGAAAAATAACCATGAAAGCAAAGGTGCATATCCGATTAAAGCAAGGGGTGTTGGACCCCCAAGGCAAAGCCATTGAAGGGGCCTTGTCGGGACTGGGCTTTGATGGCGTTGATAATGTCCGCCAAGGCAAATTTATCGAGCTGGAAATCAACGAAAGCGACCCCGCCAAGGCCCGCACACAAATCGAAGCCATGTGCCAAAAACTCCTCGCCAACCCGGTGATGGAAAATTATGACATCGAGGTTCTCGGCTAATGCCCTCACAGCCCCTTCCTCCCCTCCCCAAAAGACAAACAAACCTCATGCTGAGCCTGTCGAAGCACGAAGCCACAAGAATCCAATTCAACAACAGGGATTCCTCCCCCGTGAACGGGGGCGGTGCCGACAGGCGGAGGGGGCCACTGCCTCGCACCAAAAACCAAACGTCCTCATCCTGAGCCTGTCGAAGGACGAGGACAGCAACAAGAACCCCAATAGAGAGCTGACATGAAAACCGCCATCATCGTTTTTCCCGCCTCAAATTGCGACCGCGACGCCGCGGTCGCCATCGAACAGGTAAGCGGCAAAAAACCAACCATGGTCTGGCATCAAGAAACAGCCCTGCCCGATGTGGATCTCATCATCCTGCCCGGGGGCTTTTCTTACGGCGATTACTTACGCTCCGGCGCCATGGCCGCGCGATCGCCCATTATGGCAGCGGTAAAACAAAAGGCCGAAGCCGGCGTCAAACTCCTCGGCATTTGCAATGGCTTTCAAATCCTCACCGAAGCGGGGCTCTTGCCCGGGGCCTTGATGCGCAATGCGGGTCTCGATTTTGTTTGCAAAATGCAAACCCTGGCGGTGGCCAACCCTGACACCCCCTTCACCCGTGGCCTCAAAAACAAGGCTTATGTGGATTTTCCCGTGGCCCACCATGACGGCAATTATATGGCCGACGAAAAAACCCTAGAGCGCCTCGAAGGCGAAGGCCAAGTGGTGTTCCGCTATGTGGACAATCCCAATGGCTCCGCCCGCAATATTGCCGGTATCATAAACGAGCGCGGCAATGTGCTGGGCATGATGCCCCACCCGGAACGCGTCATCGCCCCTCCTCTCGGCGGCACAGATGGCGCAGAATTTTTCAAAGGTATAGTGGAGGGTGCGCAAAATGCTTAAAGGGGGGCTTACATCGGCTACTTCATTCTTTGTTCAAGTTTTTCATCCGAATCTGCAGGATTACTTAGATGACCTAACAAGCATTCAAAAAGCATATAATTGCTTTATTACTGCCGATAGCATGGGAGATTGGAACTTTCACAATAATGAAAAAATTAGAAACAAATTCGATAACGAGGCAGGCTATAAAAAAAATCTCTGCGACAAACATAAACCACTTCAACAGATAAATGCCCTAGCAAATGCGGCTAAACACCACACACGCAGAAACAAAAGAACCCCTGACGATCCCGATTCTCACGAGATAAAAAGTGCCGACCCTCTTTTTTCTGATGGTGGTTTTTTTACGGATGGTGGAGGTTTTGAATGTGAAATTCATACAACCCAACTAACTGCTGATGAGCTGCGAGGGGTGCTTTTAGAAGTTTATCGTTTCTGGCACAGAGAACTCGATATTGGTTCACTTGTTTCTATTCCACGACCACGCAAGAGCGCTGTGAAAAAATCATGACCATCACCCCCCAAATCATAACCGAACACGGCCTCTCGCCAGAAGAATATGCGCGCATAAAAACTCATATGGGCCGCGAGCCAAACTTGCTTGAGCTTGGTATTTTCTCCGTCATGTGG
>JALWRV010000371.1 GCA_027080545.1 Parvularculaceae bacterium | reverse complement strand
TTTTGTTGCCAATGTGGATGGTGCGGCGATTAGCCAAACGCTGGCAGGGTTGGATTGGCAAGAAACGCTGTTTTTGGTGGCGTCCAAAACCTTTACTACCCAAGAGACCATGGCCAACGCCAAAACCGCCCGCCAATGGTTCTTGCAACAGGGCGGGCGCGAGCAAGATATCGCCAAGCATTTTGTCGCTCTTTCTACCAATGAACAGGCGGTGCAGGCTTTTGGCATTGCCCCAGAAAGCATGTTCCGTTTTTGGGATTGGGTCGGAGGGCGCTTTTCTTTGTGGTCATCGATTGGCTTGTCGATTGCCTTGACCGTGGGGTTCGATCGTTTCGAGGAATTGCTGGCCGGGGCCCATGCCATGGACGGGCATTTCAAGACCAAGCCGCTTGGTCTCAATATGCCGGTGATCATGGCGTTGATGGGGGTGTGGAACCGCAATATTATGGGGGCCGCGGCCCATGCGATTTTACCTTATGATCAGACCTTGGCGCTGTTACCGGATTTTCTGCAACAGCTTGATATGGAATCAAATGGCAAAGGGGTCGCTATAGATGGCCGCGAAATGACAGAAAAAACCGGCCCGGTGATTTTTGGGGCCGCTGGGACCAATGGCCAACATGCTTTTTATCAACTCATCCACCAAGGCACAGATTTGATCTCCGCAGATTTTATCGCCCCGGCCCGTAGTCATTATCCCCAAGGAGACCATCATAAAATTTTATTGGCGAATTTTCTCGCCCAGCCACAAGCGCTGATGCAGGGAAAAAATTTGGCGATGGTAAAAGCCGAAATGGCCGCGACGGGGGTCGCCCCGGAAATAATTAAAGAGGTGGCCCCACAAAAAACCTTCCCCGGCAATCGCCCGAGCAATGCGCTGATTGTGGAAATGTTCAACCCCTTTAATCTCGGCGCTCTCATCGCCCTTTATGAGCATAAAATATTTTGCCAAGGCGTATTATGGGGGATCAACTCTTTTGACCAATGGGGTGTCGAATTGGGCAAACAATTGGCGGGGGATATTTTGCCGGCCTTATCTGGTGGCCCCGCTCCAGCGCTTGATAGTTCAACGGCCAATCTTTTAGCGCGCCTCAACCAGTGGGGAGAAAAACAATGATGCGGTATGTGATATTGATATTGTTCGGGCTGGTGAGTGTTCTCGCAACCCAATCGGCGGCGCTGGCCCAAGCGCCAGAAAAAACTATCTCAGAAAAAACGATTATCGTGCGCCTTGATACCAACATGGGTGTGATCGACATTGCTCTTGATCCACAAAAAGCGCCGCTAACGGTTGAAAATTTTTTAGCTTATGCGCGGGCAGGCTATTATGACCGTATGGTTTTTCATCGCATCGTGCCGGGGGTATTGATTCAAACTGGGGGCTATAATCGCTATTTGTTTGAACGCGGTAAACTAGAGCCGGTGAAAAATGAATCTGACAATGGGTTGAAAAATAGACGCGGTAGCGTGGCCATGGCCCGCTATGAGGAACCTGACAGTGCGCGTAGTCAGTTTTTTATCAATCTTGCAGACAATCCACAGCTTGATTATGTGCCCGCAGAATATGCCCCCAAATGGGGATATACCGTATTTGGACATGTGGTGGCGGGCATGGATGTGGCGGATGCCATCGGGGCGGTTGAAACCGTTGAGCGAGATGATTTTAAGGAATATCCGGCAGAGGCCATACTCTTGAACAGCGTCGAGATTTTGAATCCGGAGAAAATGAGCGAGACAGAATGACCAATCCAATTAAATTTTCTCCGGTAAAAATTCTTGTCGGTGGCGAAACCCGTGAGTTTGATCTGGATAATCCGGAACTGCCGGATTGGATCAAAGATGTGGCCATGACTTCCGGTAATTATCCCTATGACAAAAAAATGGATTGGGATGCGTATGAAGACCAGCTTGAGCGGTTACAGATTGAGCTGGTGAAGGTGCAAGGCTGGCTACAAGAAACAGGCCATCGTGTGGTGATATTGCTTGAGGGGCGTGACGCCGCAGGCAAGGGGGGCTGCATTAAAGCCATCACCCGCTACCAAAACCCGCGTACGGCACGGGTGGTGGCACTGCCCAAACCCAATGATCGCGAGCGCGGTGAATGGTATTTTCAACGCTACATATCGCACTTGCCAACATCTGGAGAAAGCGTGCTGTTTGATCGCAGCTGGTATAATCGCGGTGGGGTGGAACCGGTGATGGGATTTTGCACACCCGATCAAAATGCACAATTTTTGCGCGAAGCGCCGCGTTTTGAAGATATGTTGGTGGAAGAAGGTATTTTCCTGTTCAAGTTCTGGCTGAATATTGGTCAGGAAATGCAGATAAAGCGTTTCCATGATCGACGCCATGATCCGCTGAAAGTCTGGAAGCTTTCGCCCATTGACCATGCGGCCTTAAGCAAATGGGCAGACTATACCAAAGCCCGCAATAAAACCTTGCAAGCAACCCATACCAGAGCCGCCCCGTGGACAGTGGTGCGCACCAATGACAAAAGACGCGGACGCCTCAATCTTATTCGCCACTTGCTTGGCCAGCTTGACTATGATGGTAAAGACGAAAAGGCCATTGGCGAGATTGATAAACAAATTCTCGGGCAGGGGCCGGGCTTTTTGTTGAACCATTGGGAATAGGCGCTTTGACTTCAATGAACGAGACCTCTACGCATAGATCAGATGACAAGCCAAGCAGATCATAAAGCCACCCGCGACGGCTGGGCCCGGGCCGCGACTTTAATAGCGGTGTTGACGGCGTCGACACTCATTCTGACCAAGCTGGTGGCGTGGCTGATCACCGGTTCGGCGACAGTGCTGGGGTCGCTGGCGGATTCGGGCCTTGATTTATTGGGCAGCCTGATTGCCTTCGGGGCGGTGCGCTATGCGGCAGAACCGGCAGACGGGGACCATCGCTTCGGCCATGAAAAAGCAGAGCCTGTCGCCAGCGCCTTGCAAGTGGTTATCATCACCGGTTCGGCCATGTTTGTTTTGATCAAAAGCGGGCAAAGATTGCTGCACCCAGAAGCCTTGCATCAGGGTTATTATGCGCTGGGGGCGATGGTTTTGTCGCTATTGCTTTCCGGTGGGCTGGTGGCGTTTCAATCGCTGGCCATGCGCAAATCAGACTCATTGGTGATTGAAGGAGATCGCGCCCATTATGTGGGGGACTTGATCGCCAATTTTGGCGGCATC
>JALWRV010000370.1 GCA_027080545.1 Parvularculaceae bacterium | reverse complement strand
TACCTGCCCCCAGTAAGATTACATGAGAATTTGCCAATTTTCCCGGCGCGGTGATTTTCAGACATTGCCCCGCTTTGCCCGTAAAATCATTGGCCTTGGCGGCACGCAATAAATGGCCCCCGCTGGCCTTGTTCATTTTGGCAAAGACCCCATCTTTCATGGCCCGCTCAAAAACCGGAATTGCCAGCGCCCCAGTTTTGGGAGCTGCTGCCTTGGAAAAAGTCACATTCATGGGATTTCCTCGTAATTTGCTGTAAGTTAAGAATTCTTTTTGTTTGTGTTCGAATATGGTAGGCTGGACTTTAATGTGTCTGGCCTCGGGTTTACAAGGCAGTTAGCCAAAAAAACCCTGTATTCCGGATGTTTTACCACGTTTTAACCTGTCGCCGTCCCGCGCTTGAAGATTTGCCCTTGAACCGTCTTGATCGCTATATTTTTTCTCAAAGCCTGCGGCCTCTGGCGCTGATCACCCTATGTGTCAGCGCGGTGATTTGGCTGACCCAGCTTTTGCAACGGGTGGATTTAATTGTCGATGATGGCGGCAGCCTCTCGGCCTTCCTGCGCATCGCCATTTTGATCCTGCCAAGCCTATTGGTCATCATTATCCCCTTCGCTGTCTTGGCAACCACGCTTTACCTGCTCAACCGGCTGATGGGCGACAGTGAAATAGCGGTGATGAAAAGTGCCGGAGCCAGCCGTTGGCGCGTCGCCCGCCCCTTAATTTTTCTCGGCCTATTGGCCTCATTGATCACTCTATGGATCAATGTAGATCTGATGCCGCGCTCCTATCGTCAATTGAAAAACATTGTCCATGAGGTGCGTGCTGACATCGCCCGGTCACTCATACGTTCAGGAGAGTTCTCTTCAGCCATTGACGGCATGATGGTACACGCGGAAGAGGTGATGCCGGGAGGCCAGTTTAAGGGATTGCTGATTTACGATTTTCGCGACCCTGAAAAGCCGGTCACCTATATGGCTGAAAGCGGGCTATATAGAGATTCCGATTATGGGCCACGGCTGCACCTTGCCCGAGGCAATATCCAACGCACAGCCAAGGATGGCTATATCGAGATTGTGCGTTTTGATGAAACCGCCGTTGACATGACCGATTATCAAACCCTCAATATCGAGACCGTTTTGGAAGAAACCGAGCGCTATGTCAGCGAATTATTGCACCCCGACCTAACCCAGCAATATGACCGTGCCCATGCTGGTCGCCTGATTGCAGAAGGTCATGCCCGATTGACAACCCCCCTCTATGCGCTGTTCTTCGTGATATTGTCAGCCGCCTTGATGCTGCGCGCACCGTTCAATCGGTTTGGTTATAGCCGTATTGTGCGGCGGGTGATCGTGATCGCTATTTTGGTGCGGGTGTTTGGCTATTTTCTGCAATCATTGGCCGCCGATATGGCTTCCATGAATATGCTACAATATTTATGGCCGCTTGGTGCTATTGCGGTGTCACTGGCCTTCTTGCTGGGCCTCGATAATCTTGGTCGCAGGAGCAAAAACCAACCCCTCCTGCCAAACCAACCCCTTGACGACGCGGCGACAGAAAGGGGCCAAGCATGAGAATATCTGCCCTTTCTGTCTATGTAACACGGCAAATTTTATTCGCTGTGGGCGGGTTGTTTTTCGCCCTGGTGGGGTTGATTTTTCTAGTCGACTTTTTGGAATCCCTACGATTCGTCGAAAAAGTTCCCAATGCAGGCCTAATACAAGCGCTTGTCATTACCGGCTTACACATCCCCAAACTGTCCATGGCGATGGTTCCCTTTGTCATTCTGTTCGGCTCGATGATGGCCTTTTATCAGTTGAACCGGCGTTCTGAACTGGCCGTGATGCGTTCAGCGGGCATTTCGGTCTGGGGCATTATCGGACCCGGAGCCTTGGTCGCCATCTTACTTGGCATTGGCATTGTGACAATTTTTGATCCGCTGGCATCGCAGATGGATGCCAAATCAGAAACCTATAAAAACCAAATTAGGGGAAAAACCGCCTCGCTATTAAAATCGCTCCAAGGGGGAATATGGCTACGCCAAAAAGACGGTATGACCACGGTCATTCTTCACGCCGAAAAATATGATCCGGAAAAAAACCTACTCCAAGATGTGACCATTTGGCGGCGCAATCTTGATGGCGCCTTTATCGAGCGCTGGGATGCCGATATCGCTTTTATTCGCGACCAAGGGTTTGAACTGCAACGCGCCAGACGCACCACCATCGGCCAAACGGGCTCTGAGATAAAGAACACGGAATGGGTGCCTTCGGCTTTTTCCATCCGCGATTTGCGTGAGGATATTGCGCGCCCAGAAGCCATGTCGATCTGGCAATTACCGCGTTTTATCGCCCTATCCACAGATGCCGGCTTACCGAATATCGACTATCGTCTGCGCTATCACGAACTATGGTCGATGCCGCTTAAATTACTCGGTATGGTGCTTATCGCCGCCGCCTTTACCATGCGCCCTGTGCGCGGCGGAGGCACCGCCAAGCTCATTTTGGCGGGGGTCGGGGCCGGGTTTTTACTGTTCATCGTTTCCGAATTTTCCACCGCCACCGCCGAGGCGCGCATGATACCCGTGGCTCTGGCAGCCTGGACTCCGGTTTTGTTGGCCCTATCTCTGGCTTTAACCCTTTTGATTTATCGGGAAGATGGCTAAACTCCTCTTTTTCCACGCCTTCGGGCGCTCATTCGGGCGGCTTTAGCCCGCCATCGTCGCGCGGGCCTGTCCCCGCATTTTGAATATTTATGGCTGATCGACACCAACAAGCACGATCGACCGAGTTGAAGTGAGGCTTCCGGATGGCTCTAAGCCGGAAAAAATGGTTGGGGTTGATATTGGGAGCGAGCGCTCTTTATGGGGTGGGCCCGGCCATGTCACCGGCTCAGGCCTATTTTGGCGCTGAAAAAGCCAAGCAACGAACAGAAGCAGACAAGGCCGAACAAATATTGTTCGAGGCTGACGAAATTACGCGAAACGGGGCCGATGGACCGCTCGTCGCCTCGGGAAATGTACAAGCCTATTTTGGTGACCGCTATCTGGAATCTGACATGGTCACCTATGACCCGACCAATGATATTGTGCGCGCCGTGGGCAATGTCGCGATCACCGATGCCGAAGGGCAAACCTTTTTTGCCGATGAGGTCGTGCTGGACGGAGAGCTTGAAGATGGTATTGCCACCAATTTTGGGGCTCTTTTGCTGGATGATTCGCGCCTTGCCGGCGCCACGGTGGTTAAAAGCGGCGAAGGCCGCAATGAATTAAACAATGCTGTCTATTCCGCCTGCGAGGTCTGTAATGCCGAAGGCGATGAGAAAACCCCAACCTGGTCCGTACGGTCCCGTCGGGTGGTCCAAGATCCGAAAAATAAAATCATCCGGTTCAACGACGCGGTCTTGGAATTTCTCGGCTTACCGGTTTTTTATACCCCCTATCTACAAATTCCGGACCCCTCGGTGGAGCGCCAATCAGGCTTGTTGACCCCTTCTCTAGGCTCATCGAGCCTCTTGGGCATCTATTTGGAAGTCCCCTATTATTTTGCCATTTCCGACAGTCAGGATGCAACATTTTCGCCTAAATATATGTCTGACCAAGGCACTCTCTTGCAAGGCGAATATCGCCGTCGAACAAGACGGGGGCAATTTGCCATTCAAGCCGGCGCGATTGGTTCCGACGGGGTCGAATCGCTCAATGTCAATAATACCACCTTGTTGTTTAACGTTCCCGGTTTTCGCTATCATCTATTCGCCAAAGGTGTGCAGCGATTTGCCGAAAACTGGCAAACCGATTTTGATATCAACCATATTTCCGACAAGCGCTATCTGCGCAGCTATAATGTTGAGCCTGAAGGGGATCTGAAGCGTGATCGTGGGCTTTATCGCCCTGACCGATTGCGGTCGACCCTGTCCTTGTCGAGAATCACCCAAAACACTCTTTTCAATATCCAAACGGTTGGTTTCAATTCGCTGCGGGCGAATGAAAATAATGATTTTGTGGGGCAAGCCTTGCCCCATATTACCTTCGTAACGGAAATGGATGATTTGCCAGCCCTAGGCGGCAATCTAACCTTGAAAGGCGATTTATTGTCGCTTTGGCGTAAGCAGGGCCTCAATTCCAACCGCGCGATTGCGTCGCTGACTTGGGAGCGTGGGTTTACCACACGGGCAGGCCATCGGTTTAAAAGTTTTGCCCAGATGCGTGCTGATTATTATCAATATAATGATTTATTGAGTGGTAACGAGCAGTGCTATAACGGCTTAACCGGGGTCGATTATGCAACCTGTATTGCCACCCTGCCCGGCGGCGGCATCAATGATAGCCAGACCAGTTCGCGCTTTTTGCCAACAATAGGCATTGAATGGTCCTACCCGCTAGCAAAAAAGACAACCAATGCCACCTATGTGATTGGGCCAAAGGTCCAATTTGTGGCCAGCCCGGAAAAAAATTATACCGCCGACATTCTCAATGAAGATTCGCAGTTTTTCGAATTTGATGCAGCCACTCTTTATGATTGGAGCAAAGGCAGTGGCTATGATGCCTGGGAAGATGGGCAACGTATCAATCTTGGCCTGTCCGGTCTTGCTCGCTTCAATAATGGTCTTGAGCTTGAAGGCCTAATCGGTCAGCAATTTAGAGCAGCTGAAACCACAGCCTTTATCAGCGCGGCCAATCTCAATCCGGGGATTGCCCGAACCTCCTCCGATGTGGTTGGCGCTGTCAATCTTGGTTGGGGCCCACATTTTAACCTCAATAGCCGCTTCCGGCTTGATAGTCGTGATGGCACTTTGCGCAATAATCAGACAAATTTTCGAGGTCAGGTTGGCCCCCTATCCGGCGTTGTTTCCTATTTAAAAATTCTAGCCGGCGACCAAACCTCTATCGATTCAAGCGAAGATGAATATTTAACCACCAATCTACGTTATAAGCTGACCAAAAGGTGGCAGGTTGGCGGGGGATTGCGGCGTGATCTCGGCCTCAACCAGACCACAACCGAGATGATTTCCCTCAGCTATAGCGATGAATGTACGATTTTTTCCATCGACTATCGCAATGACAGAACCCGTCGTGAGGGCTTTGATTTCGATAAATCCATCAATGTGCGCCTAGAGTTACGCGGCTTTAATGGATAATCCTCCTGAGAGCCCCTCAACTACCCCTTAACAGATTGAAATTTGGTAATTTTTACCCTATGCCCTATTTTTGCCCAGAGCGGGGAATAAGGTGTTTTTTCATCAGATGCCGCTTGCGGATTATGCTTAATTCGCTATTTTCCTTGGAGGTGGCGCTGATCGGATTTGTCGGTCGCGTTAGATCAGGAGATTTCATGCGCATTACTTCACTTTTGCTCGATCCGGTTCATTTTATGACTCTTCGACGCACCGCCCATTTGCTTTTGGCTGGTCTAGGTTTCGGCATCGCCGGATTGTCATCACCCGCATTGGGGCAAACCACGCCACAGGCCAACATCCATAACGCCCCAACCGTCGGCGAAGCTGTCGCCGCAACCGTCAATGATGAAATGATCTCCACCTTTGATGTCCGTCAACGGGTCCGTCTCATGGTCCTAATGTCCGGTGGACGGGTGCCCGATAGCGCAATGGATCAACTACAAAAACAAGCCTTAAAAGATTTGGTTGAGGAGCGGCTGAAATTACAGGAAGCTGAACGGCTGGAATTTGAAATTGATCCGGCGGAAGTTGATGAAGAACTATCGCGCATTGCCGCAACTTCCAAACTGACCAAAGATGATCTTGTTGAAGAGCTAGAAAGCCAAGGCATTGCCATTGAAACGGTGCGTGACCAAATCAAGGCGCGCCTCACATGGCAACGTATTGTTTCTGGTCGTTTTGGTAATCGTGTGCGCATCACCGAGCAACAGGTAGACAATGTCTATGGTCGGCTGTTATCGGATTCACGCCAAGAACAATATCTGGTTTCTGAAATTTGCCTGCCCATGGAAGATGAAAGCAAGGCTCCGGAAATTTATCGTGCTGGCTTGCAGATGATCGAGCAAATGCGCCGAGGCGTCCCTTTTGAAGCGGTTGCCCGGCAATTTTCTGTTTGTTCCACGGCGCAGTCCGGTGGCGATCTGGGGTGGATTCATTCTGGTGAACTGGCCCCTGAGCTGGATCGGGTATTAGCCAATCTTCAGCCCGGGGCTGTTTCTGTCCCAACCCCTTATGAGGGCACACTTTACATTCTTGCGGTACGCAAAAAACGCGGCGCTGGCGAAAAAAGCTCTGAACCGGCTTACTCGTTGGTTTATGCTGGGGTGCCCATGTCTGTCGGGAAAGACCGCGCTCGCGAAATATTTGCCCAACTGCCCAAGACAAATGCCTGTGAGAGCAGCACTTTGGCTGTTGACCTTGGGCCAGACGTGCAGATCACCGCCCTGCCTATGTTGCGCGAAACACAAATTCAGGAAGTGTTCCGGCCAACATTAGAAAAACTGCAGCGCGGCGATGTGATGGAACCCATAGCCCATGATGGTGCCTATCATTCCGTTCTCCTGTGCGAAAAGGATGAAGGGTTTGGCTTGCCATCGCGTCGGCAAATTGAAGAACGTCTCTCCGCCCAGCAATTAAACCTCATGTCACGCCGCTATTTGCGTGATGTTGAGCGCAGCTCTTCGGTTGATTATCGCATTTCGGTGGACGAGGAAGAGGCCCCTGTCGCAGGCTAGAGCCAATCGGCCTTAGGGACATTTCCTTAAAAAACCTATGGACACGCAAAAACCAGACCTCGCGCCGATGGCCCTCACCATGGGGGAACCGGGCGGCATAGGCGCTGAAATTAGCGCTAAGGCATGGCAATTTTTTCGTGACAATGGCCTCTCCCGCAAGCGGGCCTTTTTTGTGATTGATGATCCCGCCCGGTTGGAAAAGCTGACACGCCAACAGGGGTGGCCGGTGGATATCGCAACCATCACTCACCCACACCAAGCCAGAGATGTCATTGATAAGGCATTGCCGGTACTGCCGCTAAAAAAGGGGGTGGATGCCCCCTTGCTTGATATAAAATTAGGCAAAGCTGTAAAAGAAACGAGCCCTGCGGTTATCGGATCCATTGAACAAGCTGTTGACCTTGCCAAAGCGGGCGCCATTGCCGCCATCATTACCAACCCCATACAAAAATCATCCCTCATCGAAAGCGGGTTTCGTTTTCCCGGTCATACGGAATTTCTCGGTGCCCTCACCCAAGAGATGCCCATGGCGAAAGGCCAACGACGCGGCCCCGTTATGATGCTGGCCTCCCAACACTTACGGGTCGTGCCCCTGACAGTGCATTGCCCCTTGCAAGCGGTGGCCGGGCTCTTGACCCAAAACATGATTGTCGAAAAGGTTGAAATCGTCGCTCAATCTTTGGTGCGCGATCTCGGGCTAAAATCGCCGCGCATTGCCATCGCCGGGTTAAACCCCCATGCGGGCGAACAGGGTGCCATCGGCAAAGAAGAAATTGAAACCATCATTCCTGCCATGAAGCTATTACGCCAAAAGGGCCTTCATGTCTTTGGCCCGGTGCCCGCTGATAGTCTCTTTCACGAAGCCGCCCGCAACCAATATGATGTAGCCATCACCATGTATCATGACCAAGGGCTGATCCCCATAAAAACCCTTTCCTTTTTCGATGCGGCCAATATCACCTTGGGATTACCCATCATCCGCACTTCACCGGACCACGGCACCGGCTTAGATATCGCAGATAAAAACATCGCCCGCCCCGACAGCCTCATCGCAGCCATTCTTATGGCCGATCAGATGGTGCACCATCGTTCAGCGTTTGACGCACAGGCAAAAAAATGAACACGCCCACGCTCCCCCCGCTGAGAACCTTGGTTGAAAAATATAATCTGGGCGCCGATAAATCTCTTGGCCAACATTTTTTACTCGACCTAAATATTACCCGAAAGATTGTGCGGCTGCTGCGCGACACGGTCGGCACAATTGACGAACAGGACTGTCTAGTAGAAATAGGCCCGGGCCCTGGCGGTTTAACCATCGCCCTATTGGAAACAGGCGCACAAACCATCGCCATTGAGCGTGATCGACGCTGTCTGGCGCTACTGGAAGAAATAAACAGCCAATTTGATGGGCGTCTTCGGCTAGTCCATGAAGATGCCTTGCGGGTAGACGAAGTTTCGCTATTACCGGGCGCCAGACGCACTTTTATCGCCTCTAACCTACCATATAATATTTCTACGGAATTACTGATCAAATGGCTAATTGATGAACGTAATTGGTGGGATGCAATGGTGCTGATGTTCCAGCGCGAGGTTGCTGATCGCATTCTCGCCGCGCCGGGCAGTAAAACCTATGGTCGTTTATCGATCATTTCACAGGCCTTGGCTGAAATAGAGCGCGGAATGAATTTATCCCCCCAAGCCTTCACACCGCCACCAAAAGTGGATTCTTCGGTTCTGCTTTTCACCCCTAAAACCAACCATAACATTCCCATCCCCACCCTAGAGCGCCTCACCCAAGCGGCCTTTTCGCAACGACGCAAAATGTTGCGCAGTGCCTTAAAGCCGATGATGGGGGGAAATCTCGAAGCCGCTCTCGAAGAGAGTACTATAAGGCCAACCGCACGGGCAGAGGAAATTAGCGTCGATAAATGGATTGAGCTTGCCCAATGGTGGGCCAATCATTAGCTATAAACAAGGGATCAAGCGTCGACAATTTTTTGTACAAACTGGCTAAGTCCCGTCTGACGGGTGCGCTTTAGTCGCTCTGCCACGAGTATACATTTCATCATCGCCTCAGCCTCATCAAGATCATAATTGACGATCACATAATCATATTCCGCCCAATGCGATATTTCCCCGTCAGCCTTGGCCATGCGCCGCATCACCTCTTCTTCGCTGTCTTGAGCCCGTTTGCGCAAACGTTTTTCTAGCTCTGTGCGTGAGGGTGGTAAAATAAACACTTTAACCAAATCGTCCCGAGCAATCTCACCTAATTGCTGGGCTCCCTGCCAATCAATATCAAATAAAATATCTTTGCCATTTTCCAGCGCCTTGGCGACTGGCTCTTTTGGCGTGCCGTAAAAATGACCAAATACTTGGGCCGACTCTAAAAACGCTCCATCGTCGCGCATCTGCCCAAATTGCTGTTCATCAACAAAATAATAATCCTGCCCATGCACTTCGCCCGGGCGGCGCGGGCGGGTAGTGGCAGAAATTGACAAGGACAAATCGCCATCTGCTTTGAGCAAGCGATTGCACAAGGTGGTCTTGCCGGCCCCTGACGGGCTAGAGACCACAAACATCAGGCCACGGCGGGTAATTTTATTGACAGGTATGGTTTTCATTATTCTACATTCTGCACTTGTTCGCGCATTTGATCGATCAGCAATTTCAAGGAAAGGCCGATTTCTTTCATTCTGATGGCGGGGGTTTTTGAACACAGTGTGTTGGCTTCGCGATTAAATTCCTGCGTGAGAAAATCCAGCTTGCGACCAACCGGACCGCTCTGGCCCAGCAATTGACGCGCCGCCTCAATATGAGCTTGCAACCGGTCTAGCTCTTCTCTGATATCCGCTTTGGTCGCCAACAAGGCCACCTCTTGCGCCAGTCGATCATCATCAATGGTCACATCGCTCTGAATATCTTCAATCTGACGCCGCACTCTTTGTTTGATTTCTTGAAGGGTTTCGGTTTCTATCGCTTTGGCGGCTTCAGATTTTTTTGCAATATCATCTACAAGACCAACCAACACCTGCCGCAAGGCGTCTCCCTCTTTGCGCCGGGCGGATTGAAGTTTTTGCAACGCCGATTCCAGCGAGGCAAATATGGCCTCTTCCAGCAAAGCCTGTTGTGCCGCCTCCATTTCGTCCTGACCACTAACCATGACCCCAGGCAGCATCAAAATATGTTCAGCGCTCGGCAGAGCACATTCCGTTTCTAGGCGCACCCGATTGATCAGATTTATGGCCTGACCAAGCGCCACCTCATCCACTTGCAAAGCCTGATCTTGCTTTTCGTTTTTTAAGGTCAAATTGATCGAAACTGACCCACGGGTAAATTGACGGCTAACCAGCTTACGGATATTCGCTTCCATAGTGGAAAATGCTTGAGGCAGGCGCAGGCGAAGGTCGAGACCACGCCCATTCAGGCTCCGTAATTCCCAAACCCAACGATAGACAGTCTCGCCAATCGACAGGCTTGCCTCATCACTGGCAAAACCGGTCATCGATTGTAGTTGCGGTTCGCTCACTATTGGGCCCGCCCATCTTCGATGCGCCGCCATTTGGCAACATTACGGTTGTGCTCAGCCAGGGTGGTCGCAAAGACATGGCCACCCGTGCCATCGGCAACAAAATAGAGATAATCAGTATCAGCCGGGTTTAAAACCGCTGCCAGCGAAGCCGCACCGGGATTGGCAATGGGCGTTGGTGGCAGGCCGGAAACAAGATAGGTATTATAGGGGGTCTCGCGGCGCAATTCAGAAACCCGCAATCCCCGCCCAAGCGGCTCCCCGCCCGTGAGCCCATAAATGATCGTTGGGTCCGATTGCAGGCGCATATTTTTGCGTAGACGATTGATGAACACTGACGCCACTTGTGGGCGCTCCTCAGCAACACCTGTTTCTTTTTCGACAATAGACGCAAGAATGACCGCCTCTTGTTTTGTTGAAAAAGGCAAATTATCGGCGCGCCCCTGCCACAATACCTCAAGCGTTTTGGTGTGGGCTTGTTCCATGCGCTCAATGACCATGTCCCGCGTTTCCCCACGGGTAAAAGCATAAGTCTCTGGCAACAATTCCCCTTCAGCCGGAGTGCGGGTAATATCGCCCACCAAGATCGGATCGCTCGCCACTAGCGCCAAAACTTGCTTGGTGGTGCGCCCTTCTGGAATGGTCAATTTATGCAAAATTGATTGCCCATCGACCAGTTGGTCAATCACATCTTGTAAGCTTGCCCCCGCTGGTACACGATATTCCCCCGCTTGTAATTGCGCATCCAACCCGTGGACACGTACCACCACCCGAAACAGGATATCAGAGCGGATAACACCCTCTTCTTGCAGCAGGTCCGCAATTGATTGACTGCCCATGCCTGACTTTATCAGAACTATTTTTTCTTCGCTAAGGGGTCCGGGTTTTTGAAATTCATGGTTTAGGAACATGACCCCCGCAACACCGACAATGATTGCCAGCAGCAAAATAGTGAAGAGAAATTTGACCATACCGGAAGCGATGCCTCCGCGTTGATGAAAATTATCATTCCGAAGAGCCATAGAAGGTCAACTTTCCAGCTTGCGCATCACCAAAGATGCGTTGGTGCCGCCAAATCCGAACGAATTTGACAGGGCGACATTGATTTCTTTTTTCACCGCCTTATTGGCGGCCAGATTGATCTGGCTTTCCACAGACGGATTATCAAGATTTATGGTTGGCGGTGCCACGTTATCACGCATCGCCAACAGACAAAAAATTGCCTCGACGGCACCCGCAGCCCCCAGCAGATGACCGATAGAGGATTTGGTCGACGACATGACCAAACCGTCCCCCGCAGCCCCAAACAAACGCTCCACCGCGTGCAATTCTATCTCATCGCCTTTCGGGGTCGAGGTACCATGGGCGTTGATATAATCAACCTCTGCCGGCTCTATACCCGCCCGTTGCAGTGCTGCCTGCATGGCCCGGAAGCCCCCATCCCCATCTTCAGCCGGGGCGGTTATATGATAGGCGTCACCAGACAGACCATAGCCGATGATTTCACCATAAATTTTCGCCTCGCGGGCGCGAGCATGTTCATACTCTTCCAAAATTACCACCCCGGCCCCCTCACCCATTAAAAAACCATCGCGATCCTTATCCCAAGGTCGCGAGGCTTTTTCCGGTGTCTCGTTGAAATTGGTCGACAAGGCCTTGCAAGCAATAAAACCGGCAATACCTAACCGGCAAACCGCCGCTTCTGCCCCTCCTGCAACCATGATGTCCGCATCGCCATATTGGATGAGCCGCGCCGCATCGCCGATGGCATGGGCACCGGTAGAACATGCCGTAACAACAGAATGGTTTGGCCCTTTAAGCCCAAAACGAATAGACACATGACCGGAAATAAGATTGATCAAACGGCCGGGAATGAAAAAAGGAGACAAACGGCGCGGGCCTTTTTCATGCAGGGTAATCGCTCCTTGCTCAATACCCTCAAGCCCGCCAATACCAGAACCGATCAACACACCGGCCCGCAACCGCTGTTCTTCACTCTCTAACGCAAGACCGGAATCCGCCATCGCCATCGCCGAGGCCGCCACCCCGTAAAGAATGAATTTATCAATTTTGCGCTGCTCCTTGGTGGCCATCCATTGATCTGGGTCCAAGGCCAAATCCCCCGCTTCTGCTCCTCCCGCATCACCATTAACCTGAGGCACCTCAGCAGCGATTTTGCAGGCCAAATCATCGGTGGGAAATTTCTCAATCACACCAGCCCCACTATGGCCCGCCAGCAAGCGCTGCCACACCCCATCGC
>JALWRV010000369.1 GCA_027080545.1 Parvularculaceae bacterium | reverse complement strand
TTGAGATGGCCTCATGAAACCTTAAGTTTAGGATCTATTCACTGGAAATGGCGATGGCGGGGGTTTGGTTTTCGTTCATGTCCATTCGGTGAGGGGTCGTATTACGCGTCCACCCCCAAGGGGTGGGCGTGCCAATTATGCAAAGGAGCACAGAATGGCACATGTTAAGGTGGATGGATCATCCACATTTTTGAAGACGCGGTTGAAAACCGCTTCCGCCTTTATTTTTCTTGGCGTTGCAGCCGTTGGCCTTGTTGGCTGCGGGGGTGATAAAGATAAGGGCGACAAAGGGGGATCACAAAAATCTTCCAGCACTGTGGAGATGGTTTCCGCCGATTTTATGGGCGGCAAATCACCGCTTGATAAACCCTTTACCTACAAGGGCGGCGAAGAGCTGGATGTGGATGGTTTTTTCACAGCCATGGCAGATGATGGCGAATCAAAAATTTCTTATGATAGCGCCAGCTTTGACAAAAAAAGTGGCGCCACAGTGATCACCAATCTGGCTTCACCGAGCGATGACAATGGCGGTGCCATGACCATTGGTCGGCTTGAGCTTTACGGGCTGAACAAGGAAAATATCGAAGCCCTGAAATCAGATACGCCAAGCGAAGGGATGATGGAGATTTTCCGCAAAGTGCGGGCCTATGATATTTCCATCTCTGACGGTGGCGATGGCGCAGAAAATTTCACCATCGGTGCGTTGGAAATTGATGGTTTGAAAATTGACGGCAGTAAGCCTGAAAATGCCGAAGACATGAAAGATGGTCAGGAATTGGCGCAGGCGCTTGACAGCTTCTCGTTGGGCGGCATTTATATGAAGGACCTCTCCCTTCAAGCCAAAGAAGGCGATCAAGCAGGCATCAATGTCAAATTGGCTGATTTGCGTCTCGGCGGTGTAGAAGGGGGCAAATTTGGCGGCCTCTATATTGCGGGCATGGATTATGACATGACCCAGTCTCCCGAAATGCGCAATATGATTATGTCGGAAATGGATCCGAACATGGCGGCTATGTTAAATGGGCCTTTGGGCAACATCATTTTGCCCGGCTCACAACAAGCCAGCATTGGCGAGCTTCGTTGGGGCGGGGCTGATATTTCCGGCCTGATGGGCTATTTGCGCTCTGGTGAAAAACCACCATTTTCAGCCAAAAACCTGATTACAATCGGCGGTGTTGAAACCAAGGATGTGGTGCAAAAAATCAATGGTCAGACAGCCATGACCTCCAAGAAGTCGGTTCTTGATCCGATCACTTTTGAATGGCTGATCCCAACCCATATTGCCTCGCGCGACAACACCAGCGTGGTCAATCTGGCCGCCTATATGCCCGCTGATAATGAAGGCATGATGGCGCTCGTTACCGATAATGGGCTTGATAATATTCCATCCAAATCTGAATTTGCGTGGGATTATGATACCAAAGGCGGTAAGGCCACATTGATGTCCGACACCAAGATGAAGGGTTTTGCCAACATTTCCTTCAATTTCAATGTTTCAGAAGCCAAGCTTGATACGATTGCCACAGCCCTTGAGGCCGAAGATGATAGCGCATTGCAAAACATCGCCATTGATGGTTTTAGCCTGCGTATTGAAGATGAAAATCTTTTAAATCTGATCTTCGGTATTGCGGGTCAGCAATATAATCAATCTGCCGATGAGATGCGCCAGACAGCTACAGGCATGATGGGGCTGGTACAAATGCAAGCCTCACAACTTGGTCCTGACTATTCGGGCTTTGTGACAGCGGTTCAAGGCTTTATGAGTGAAGGTGGGGTGCTGGAAATTAAGATGGCACCAAAAGAGAAGCTGACCCTTGGTAGCCTTGAAGGGCTGGCAAGTCAGGATCCGGCAACCATTCCGGAAACCCTTGGCCTGACCATTACCCACAGCAAATAATAATGGCTCGGCATGCTTCGGGGTGCCGCCAAGAAAAAACCCTCATCCACTTAAACAGTGGGTGAGGGTTTTGTTTTCATCGTTGGTTGAAACTAGTCTTCAAGAATGAAGGTCACTTTCAAAACAACGCGATATTCTTTTATGTCGCCATCGCTAACCACAACGCGCTGATCTTTAACCCAAGCCCCTTCTACATTTTTCAATGTTTTGGTGGCGCGCTTGATGCCATTTTCAACAGCGTCTTCAAAGCTCTTTTTAGAGCCAGCAATAATTTCGGTAACCCGTGCAACGGACATATATTCCTCCTTTGGTGAAGCCCATAAAGAGCGCTTCAAGGGTGTGTTTGTCAAGCATGAGCGGCGGTGGGGACGCGCGAAAGTTTGAGTTGTTAGGGAAAAACAAGATGCTTTAGCGCAAAGATTTACCGGGTCGGTATCGGGGTCTCGCCACTATAATCATAAAAGCCGCGTCCGGTTTTGCGGCCCAACCAACCGGCTTCAACATATTTTATCAAGAGTGGGCACGGGCGATATTTACTGTCTGACAAGCCTTCATATAAAACCTGCATAATCGACAAGCAGGTATCAAGGCCAATAAAGTCGGCCAGTTCTAAGGGGCCCATGGGATGGTTGGTCCCAAGCTTCATGCCATTATCAATCGCCTCGACGGTACCGACCCCTTCGTACAGGGTGTAAATCGCCTCATTAAGCATGGGCATCAAGATGCGGTTTACGATAAAGGCAGGAAAATCCTGAGCTTCGGCGATGGTTTTGCCAAGGGTTGTCACCAGCGCCTTCGCGGTTTCAAAGGTTTCCCGCGAGGTGGCGATGCCGCGAATAACTTCTACGAGGCGCATCACCGGCACCGGGTTCATAAAATGTAGGCCGATAAAACGATCAGGCCGGTCCGTAACAGCCGCAAGAGCGGTAATGGAGATGCTCGACGTGTTGGAGGCAATGAGCGCATCGGACTTTAAAACCTTACACAGATCTCGGAAAATTTGTTTTTTCAATTCTCCGTTTTCCGTGGCGGCTTCGATTACCAGATCGCATTTTTTCAACCCATCCAATGTTGGGGTGCCGGAGAGCCGTGCGAGAGCCGCTTGTTTATCTTCTTCCGATAGCTTGCCCTTGGTGACCTGTCGGCTCATATTTTTGTCGACCAGCGCGATAGCCTTGTCGATGGCGGTGGGCTGAACATCATAAATGATAACGTCGAAACCGGCTTGGGCGAATACGTGGGCGATGCCATTGCCCATCTGTCCGGCCCCGATAACGCCGACTAGTTTGATTGAATGCATGTCAAAAACTCCGCAAAATG
>JALWRV010000368.1 GCA_027080545.1 Parvularculaceae bacterium | reverse complement strand
ATCTGCATGGCCGCCGCGTGGCCGCCCATGCCCATGGTACGGACGGCATCAAAACCGCCATCCGCGCCGGGGTGGACAGCATTGAACACGCCAGCATTCTGGATGATGAAGCCATCAAAATGGCCAAGGAACACGGCACCTATTTTTCCATGGACATCTATAATGATGATTACATCCTATCCGAAGGGATCAAGAACGGCATGTTGCCCGAATCCATTGAAAAGGAAAAAGCCATTGGTCTGACCCAGCGCCAGAGTTTTCGCCGGGCCTATAAGGCCGGGGTAAAAATGGCCTTTGGCACGGACGAGGGCGTCTATCCCCACGGCGATAATGGCAAGCAAATGGCCAAAATGGTGGAATGGGGCATGTCCCCCATGGTGGCCATCCAGACCGCGACCATGGGCTCGGCCACGCTGCTCGGCATGCAGGACGACATTGGCGCCATCACCCCGGGCCGCTTTGCCGACATCATCGCGGTGGATGGCAATCCCTTAAAAGATGCCAGCGAATATACCCGCGTGCGTTTTGTGATGAAAGGCGGCGCGGTTTATAAGGGCGAGTGATTTATACGCTGGCCTCTGAAATTACGACCCGCGTCGGCTTTTCCCGATACCAGGGAAGAAGGGGCCAACCTCGCTCTGGTATTGCCGATAAGGCTCGCCAATTTCCGCGATAAGGTCTTTTTCCTCAAAGTGTTTCACGGCGATATAAATATATGTCGTCATGACAACGGCGAATAAAAAATGCCCGATGGTCATCGTTGGCGTGGCCCAAAAGGCAATCAGAAACCCTGTCATGATGGGATGACGCACCAATTTGTAAAAGGCCCGCTTGCAAAAATCTTTATGGGTGATTTTTTGTTGCTTTAGGTTCAAATAAACTTGCCGCAAGCCGACCAGGTCAAAATGATCAATCATGAAGGTTGAGGTCAGAACAATTAACCAGCCTGCCCAGAAAACCGCTTGCAAAACGGTCCCAACATTTGTGCTGCTCACGTCCCAGACAATATTCGGCAGGGGCTGCCAATAAACAAAAATCAACACTAATGCCAGGTTTGCCATCAAAACATAGGTTGATCTTTCAACAGATTTTGGCACCACCCTGGTCCACACCCGCTTGAACGCAGGGCGCGCCATGACGCTGTGTTGCAATGCAAATCCTGATAGCACCAGAAGATTGATAGCGACTGAAATGACCACCGGTCCCTCAATGCCGGAATCAATACTTTTCGGCACAATAAAATTACCGACAAATCCGATAGTATAAAGAAACGCACCCAGAAATCCGGCATATGCCATTATCCCGTAAATCAATGCCAATACGCGGCCCATGGTCGCCTCTCCTTGTTCTTTTGGACATGCCCCATACAAGAGCGCGCTACAGATCAAAAGAACAGTTCGCGAAAAGTAGTAAAGCACTACGGTTTTCGTAGTTGTATGAGGGCGTTCGAAGCGTTAGCCTAGTTCAAATGAAATCAAGTGGTGGAAATTCAATCGGCAGTCTTTGCCCTTCCATGGCTTCGGCTGATTTAATCGGCGATAAATGGACGTTGTTATTGCTGCGCGAGATGCTTTTGGGTACCACGCGGTTCAGCGATTTTCAGCGCGCCCTTCCGCGCATATCACCCTCGATCCTAAGCAAGCGTCTGCGCACACTGGAAGCCGCAGAAATTATCATCCGAAAATCCTTGGGTGCCGGGCAATCAAAAGAATATCGACTTACGCGGTCGGGGCGCGAATTGGGACCTATTATCAACTATATGGCGGTTTGGGGGCTGCGTTGGCGTAGCCGCCGCATTGGCGCACAGGATTATGATGTGGGCGGTTTTATGTGGGACTTTCATCGCACGCTAAAGACTGCTGCCCTACCGGATGGGGAAACCGTTTTTCACATCCGCATTGCCGACCGTACAGAGCATAATACATGGTGGATGCTGGCTAATGGCGATGCTGTTGATTTGTGTATGGAAGACCCAGGCCATGACGTTGATGTCTATATCACGGCCTCGCTAGAGCACCTGATCGACGTTTGGATGGGAGATATTGGGATAAAACAAGCCGCCGATGATAAATCTATTCTTCTGGACGGCCCCCGACATTTAATTTTGTCGGCCCCGGCTTGGTTTTCCCAATCCCCACTGGCAGATATCAGACCGGCTGATCGAAAAAGAAATATCAATGACGCCCACCGGTATTAGGGGTGCTTAAGACGTTACATAAGGGGGAGGGTGATATGGACGATTTACTGCATAACGTGATGGGGGTGCTGAAAAGCATCTCTGAAAGCCAAGTCTATAAGGCGGCAACAACGCCTTTTGCATTGCGCCTTTATGCTTTTCTAGGTCTTGCAATTATAACGATTGTTGCCGTTCGATATGCCATTCAACTGTTTAGAGTTTTGCATAATGAGACACGTTTTGAAACCTTGTTAAAGGAACTCAGAATACCAGGGCCGCGGCCGACACGGGAAGAGTCAATACAAGCACAGCTTGAACGAAGAATGGAACGCGTGCAGCGCTACATTTCACAGACAACAAGCAAAATATCTCTAACCATGCTTTTTGGCGTGGTTGTGCCTTTGTCTGCAGTTTTAATCATTACGCTTTACGGAAACTGGTTTTTTCCATATTCTCCCATCCTGATTGACCGGGGGTCTGGGGCACCAATTTCAAATCCTTCTACGGTTCAAATTACCAAATTTGCTTTAGATTTGTTTATTAAAGGCGGTCTAAACGATTTTTCTGAAGGGTTTAATTGGAATATAGGGCAAGTTTCAAATGCCACGTCCAATACTTTATTTACATTTTTTGTTATTGGCTTCCGAATAACAGCAGACCTCTTTGTCGCCACCTTAGTTTTCTATGTGGTCCGCACAATGTGGAATTGGAGAGCGGCAAACCGCCAAGCCATGAAGTTTGCCAAGCAACCAATCACTGAGTAAATCACATTAAACCCATTCTTACCTTCTCTTTCCCCAAAGTAAAAATGGGGGAGAAGGAATTCGTCGGACTGCTATAACCCCGGCTCGCCGGTATGCTCTGGGTGGCGGGCGACATAGTCGGCCTTGATCTGGCGGGAGGATTGGCGTCCCCCGTCATGGCACCAGCCGGGCTCGGCAAAGATGTACCAGATGCGCTCTTTTAAGGTCAGGCCCTTTTGCGTGGCATCCTTGATGATGCCCACATATTCATGAGTGGCCACGCGCAGGGGGTTGAACGTACCA
>JALWRV010000367.1 GCA_027080545.1 Parvularculaceae bacterium | reverse complement strand
TGTTTTTGTCCTGCCGCGTATTGCGGTGCAATCGGATAGCAGCGTCTATCTTGTGGATGATGATAATATTTTGCGTAAAGTACCAGTCAAAGTCACCGCTACCGTGGCCAAGGGCATGGTCATTACCGATGGAATCCATGCGGGCGACCGCATTGTCATTTCCCGGCTCGGTGCCGCCAAAGTTGGCGAAGAAGTCACCCCCCTGGCTCCCGGTCAACCATTGACACTGACCAAAAAATCCCAGCCGGAAGCCAAACCAGAAGAAAAACCTGTTGGCTCAAGCGCTGATAAGACCAGTAATGAAGGAGGCGCACAGCGATGAAAGCATTACTTGCCTGGTGGGCCAAAAACAGCGTCGCCGCCAACCTCTTGATGTTGATGATCATCGTTGCCGGGGCCATCTCATTCGGCAAGCTCGGACGTGAAGTTTTTCCCGCTGCAAAAATCAATGCGGTTGCCATTACCGTGGTATGGCCCGGTGCTGATCCGCAGCAGGTGGAAGAACAGGTTATTTTACGCATCGAAGAAGCGGTGCAATCGGTCGACAATTTGAAAGAAATGAGCGCATCGGCCCGTGAAGGCGTCGCTTCTTTGCAAATTTTCATGCGTGAAGGGGCCGACTTTACAGAATTTCTGACAGAAGTGAAAAACCGTGTCGATGGTATTTCGACCCTGCCCCGCGATAGCTTTCCACCGGTTGTCAGGCGACTGAGCTTTGCCAATGAAATTATCTATGTCACCATATCCGGCGATATAGACGAGCGCCAGCTGGCGGCGATAGGGCGCCAATTACGCGACGAAGTGGCGGCCCTGCCAGACGGTTCCCCGCTGGTCAATCTTTATGGGGCGCGACGCGAAGAAGTGTCGATAGAGGTTTCCGAAGAAGCCCTCAGGCGCTACCGGCTGACATTTTCTGATGTCGCCAATGCCATTCGCGGTAGTTCGATCAACCTATCCTCTGGTGTCGTGCGCACTGAAAATGGCAATATTCAATTGGCCACCCGCAATCTTGCCGACACGGAAGAAGAATTTTCCCGCATCATCATCAGACAAAATCTCGATGGCTCGGTCATCACCGTTGCCGATGTTGCTACTGTCATTGATGGCTTTGTTGACGATAATTCCATCGACACGTTGGACGGAAAGAAATCACTGCTCATTGCCGTTCAGCAACCGGAAAATGTCAATGTTGTGACCATGTCCAAAGCGGTTCGTGACTGGATGGATGAACGTCAAGAAAGCCTGCCCTCCGGTGTCAGTATGAGCCTGTGGTTTGATTTTTCCGAAGCCTATACGGAACGGATGGAACTGGTCAGCTCTAATGCGATTTTGGGATTGGGATTGGTGATTTTGGTGCTGCTTTTGTTTTTGCGTATCGAGGTCGCTTTCTGGGTCGCCGCCGGCATTGCCGTATCCTTTATCGGGGCGTTTATTTTTATGCCCATGGTTGGGGTTACGCTTAACATGCTATCCTTGTTCGGCCTGTTATTGGTGATCGGAATCGTGGTTGATGATGCGCTGATTGTGGGGGAATCTATCCACCGACAGGTCGAGCGCGGCCGCACCGGCCTATCCGCCGCCACCATCGGCACACAAATTGTGCTAAAACCTGTGGTGTTCGCGGTGTTGACCACCATGATCATGTTTTTGCCATGGATATTTCTATCTGGCGGCGTTTCTTCCTTTACCAAGCATATCACATGGACAATCATTTTTGCCCTGACATTTTCCTTGATCGAATCTTTCCTGATATTGCCCTCTCATTTAGCGCATTTGAAACCGGTCTCCCAAACCAATATTCTCAACCGTCTACAACAAACAATTGCCAATAGCCTGATCTGGGTGGCAGAGAATATTTATCGCCCGTTGGTGTCGCTGGCAATCAAGGCGCGCTATTATACAATCGCGATTTTTATTTCAGCCTTCGCCCTGTCAATTGCGCTTTTCACTCAAGGGTGGGTGCAGTTTAATTTCATGCCACGGGTTGAAGGGTCTTTCCTTGGCCTATCCATCACCCCCCGAGAAGGCACACCATTTTCACGCACCAAACAGATTTATGAATTGGCCAATAGCGCCGCCGAAGAGTTGCGGGCTGAGCTGACACAGGAAGAAGGCAAAGACATTATCGAAAGCGTCTGGACCAGCGCCGATGATCAGCAGGTGCGCGCTTGGGTCACCGTTATCGATGGCAATTATCGCGACATCACCATGAAGGAAATATCCGAACGCCTGCGGGAGAAAATTGGCGATATTCCGGATGCCGCCGATATCAGTATCAATTACACCATCTCCAATTTCGGCGGCTCGGATTTGGCTTTCGGTATTGAGGCCAAAGATTTGGAAGAGCTGCGGCTGGCAGCCGCCGACATTAAAACCTATCTGCAATCAATTGACGGGCTTTATGATGTTCGCGATGGCTTGCAGACAGCCAATGAAGAGATTCAAGTAACCCTGAAACCCGGCGCTGAGCGCTTTGGCATTACCTTGGCCGAAGCGGCCCAACAGGTGCGCCAAGCCTATTATGGTGAGGAAGTGCAACGCCTGCCCCGCAATGGCGACGATATCAGGGTGATGGTCCGCTATCCGAAGAAAACCCGGGAGAGCCTCGACAGTCTGCAAAGTTTCCGAATTCGCACCAGAGATGGGCGGGAAATTCCCTTAGCGGCCGTCGTCGATATTCATTACGCCCCAACCTATAATAATATCAATCGCTTCAACCGCCACCGCTCCACAACCATTGTCGCGCGCACGAAAGAAGGCGTCGACCGGGGGCAGGTGATGAAAGACTTCAAAGAAAAATTCGTGCCTGCCTTCAACCAACGCCATCCGGGCGTAGAAATTCAGGATCAGGGGGATGACAAGGCCCAGGCAGAATTTATGAGCGAGTTTTTTGTGCTGTTACTGGCGGCGCTGGGCGGTATGTATGTGTTGTTGGCCATCGGTTTTAATTCTTACGCCCAACCTTTTTTGATTATGACTGCAATTATATTCGCCCTAATGGGGGCGATATTCGGGCATTTCATTGTTGGTATTCCGTTTGCCTTATTTTCTATTTTTGGCTGGACCGCCGCCGGGGGGGTCGCCGTCAACGACAATCTGGTGTTGATCGACTATGTGAACAGGCTGCGCCAGCAAGGGGTTGGGGCCTATGCGGCGCTGGTCGAGGCGGGCACCACCCGCTTCCGGCCTATTTTGCTTACCTCCGTCACGACCTTTGTGGGGC
>JALWRV010000366.1 GCA_027080545.1 Parvularculaceae bacterium | reverse complement strand
CATTTTCCTTATCCGCCCGCTCCATCTCGTCCAAAGCGGTGCCGAGAATCATTGCCCCCGTCGCGCCCATGGGGTGGCCCATAGCAATTGCCCCGCCACAGACATTGATCTCGTCATGGGAAAGATCAAAGGCCTGCATATAACGCAGCACCACGCTGGCAAAGGCTTCGTTCAATTCCCAAAGCGCAATATCTTTTTTGCTCATACCGGCGCGGTTTAAGATTTTTTCAGTAACAAATTCCGGCCCCGTCAACATGATGGTCGGCTCGGAGCCAATTGACGCCATAGCGCGAATTTTGGCCCGTGGCTTAAGCCCCAATTTCTCGCCCATTTCTTTAGAGCCCAGCAAAACCCCTGCGGCCCCATCGACAATGCCCGAAGAATTGCCCGCATGATGCACATGGTTGATGGCTTCAAGCTCAGGATATTTCTGGATAGCCACTGCATCAAAGCCCATGCCCTCGCCCATCATGGCAAAAGAGGGATTGAGCGAACCCAAGGCCTGCATATCCGTATCGGGGCGCACGGTCTCGTCATGGTCAAGCACCACCTCGCCCATGACATCACGCACCGGAATGATGGAATTTTTGAACCGCTGTTCTTTCCAGGATTGTGCCGCGCGTTTTTGGCTTTCCACCGCATAGGCATCGGCATCATCGCGGCTAATGCCATATTTGGTGGCGATAATATCGGCGGAAATGCCCTGAGGCACCACATAGTTTTTGAACGTCACTTGCGGATCGGAAATCATCGCACCGCCATCGGACCCCATAGGCACCCGCGACATGCTTTCAACCCCGCCGCCAATGGTCATATCCGCTTCACCGGTGATGATTTTTGAGGCGGCGATATTGATCGATTCCAGTGCTGAGGCGCAAAACCGGTTCACATGCACACCGGCAACGCTTTGCGCATAATCAGCCTGTAGCACTGCAGCGCGGGCAATATCCGATCCTTGTTCGCCCACGGGCATCACACAACCATAGATCACATCATCAATGTTTTCCGTATCCAGCTGGTTTCGGTCCCGCAGCGCTCGCAACACTTGCGCGCCCAGTTCCACAGGGGTGATTTCATGCAAAGCACCGTCAGATTTGCCTTTGCCGCGAGGGGTGCGCACCGCATCGTAAATATAGGCTTCGCCCATTTGGGGTTCCTTTCCTTATCAAAAACAGGTCAATGGTGACCGGCCCACAGATTTCTATCTATGTAGACTTCTATTCTATTGCGCCAAATCTAGGAGCGCCGAGGCCCGGTTGCAATCATCCAGCACAGTCAATTTCATCCATAGCTGAGCATCATCGCCCCCACCGCCAAGCCGAACAAGCCAAAACTGTAAAGCGCCCAATTCAGGCTCCAGCCAAGGCAAGACTCCGTCTGTCTTTTAAACTTCAAGACCGACAACAGCATGTCCGAGAGGGTAAAGCTAAGCGCCCCCACCAGCAGCAACCCCGCCTTCTGTGCCCCCAGATTGAGGGCTATAATCACGGCCAAAGCCAGCATGGCACCGATGACCAAACTATAGGCTATGATCGGCGGGCGAAAACTGGCTAACAGGCTGTCATGGATATAGAGATAGAAAAGACCAACCGGTAGGGCAACGACCAAAACGGGCAGCCATACGGGGCCCACCCCCTCTTCCAGCCCCGCCAAAAGATGTAGAAAAAATCCGATAAAGGCTAAATGCCCCAACAGAAAAGATACAAGACCCGGCAAAAAGCCCTTATCGTCCGGCAAATCGAGCAAAAAATCACCCACACCGCACAAGAGCAGCCCAACCGCCATCCATGTCAGGGACAAGGCGGGGTCTCCCGCCTGCGCATCAACCAACAGCACCGCGCCGGCCAAGAACAAGGCTGGCAGTGCCTTGATGCTGGCCCGGATATAGGTCGCCGTCCCGCTCAAGGGGCGCTTTTGCAGGGGCAAGAAAATGCCTGCGGCCAGAACAGCCGCCATCACCAACCAAACCATCGCCACCTCTCGTCAAACCGATTATTGGCCTAATGCCAGTTTGGAGAGAAAATCTCCCCATCAATGCAGCCAAAGAGTGCCAATGCTCACGAAAAATCAAGCCAAATATGCCCCATCACCCGCTTTTGAGCGATTTTTAAGGCGCAATTTCAACAATTTCGCTTTAATATCAGCTAGATGAATATTGCCGTGGGGGGTGATATTGGTTTCGGGGTCTGGGTCATGTCTGCCATTGCGAAATTTTTAATTGGGCTTGTGGTGCTTCTCGTTTTGGGAGCGCTGGGGATTTATTATGACATGATCCCGGCAGGCTCGGCCCATCGGGTTGAGGCTAAATTGCTGGCCTCGTCCCGACAGGCTTTGCGCAACGCCGACATTTATGCAGTCGAGATTATTCGCATGGATGGACAAAAGGCAGTGCTGGCGGGCCATGTGAACAGCCAACAGCAGCTTGACGACATCAAGAAAATCATTCGCCGGGCCAACTGGTCCGGTGGGTTGGTGTTGGGGGGCATTACCCGGGTCGATAGCACCATGGTCACCATCGCCAGCCACCGCACAAGCGGGCGACTGCCCCTCGCCAGCCCTTATGAATGGTCTGCCCGTTGGGAGAGCGATGCCGGGGCGCTGGTGCTTGGGGGCTATGTGCCCGATGAACAAACCCGCGACCGACTGGTGGCGGCGGCCACCCGCCTATTCCACGTTCCCGTGCGCGACGATATGCAATTGGCCGATGGGGTACCGTTTGACGGGTGGGCGGAGGCGGCGATTATCGAGCTGGAGGCCCTGTCCCAGCTTAATCATGGAACGGTTAGCGCCAATGGCAATGCGTTTCGCCTTGACGGGGCCACCGATGAGGCATCCATCAAGCAAGAGATCGAAACCCGCTTGCGGCGCTTTCCGGCGGGGGGCATGTCGATCATTTCCGTGCAAGGGCCCGATATTGATATCCGGCTTTCACCAGAAGAGGTGGCCACAATTGACCGCTGCCAACGCCAATTTGATGCATTGCTGGGGCAAGAAAATATAGTTTTTTCCCCGAGCAGCGCGGTGATTTCCGAACGGTCATGGGGGCTGCTGGACCGGCTGGCGCAAGCGGCCCGATCATGCCCGACGGTGCAAATCGAGATTTCAGCTCATACGGATAATCGCCAATCCGCCGCTTTGGATCTCAAACTATCGCAAGCCCGCGCCGAAGCGGTGCGCGCCTATCTGATGGCTAAAAACGTGCCTGCGGAACGTCTTGTGGCGAAAGGCTATGGC
>JALWRV010000365.1 GCA_027080545.1 Parvularculaceae bacterium | reverse complement strand
GTGCAACGATAAGGAGACGATGATGAAAAAACCTATCTTGACGATAAGTTCTGCGCTTTTATTGACCGCGATAGTAGGGGGCAGCGCACTAAGCAGTGCGGAGGCCCATGAACGCAATCATCATAAAGGCCAAAGACTTGACCAGCGCCTAGAGCGTGCCGAGCGTAATGGTGCATGGGCTCAATGCAGCCCCATGGACCGGCTGGAAGACCGTATCGATCGCCGCGAAGACCGCCGCGACAGACGCCACAATAATGGCCCCCTAGACAGGTTGGAAGACCGTCTGGATCACGCCGAAAATCACCGCGATAGAAATGCCCGATGTGGTCGGCGATAGAAATATTTTTACCTAAAACAGCGCTGGGGGGCTTTGTCTTATGAAATGAAGAGGGTGTCAGAATATTAAGTCACCCCCAACCGAAGGTTGGGCCACTAAAACGTGGGTTCGCTCCGTGGCGCTGATACAAGAGGATAAATCTATGAGAGTGCTGGCGGATGGGGTGGGATTCGAACCCACGGTACGCTCTCACGCACGCCGGTTTTCAAGACCGGTGCCTTCAACCACTCGGCCACCCATCCGCAACGCGCCGGAACCTAGCCCTAGGCTGGGGGCAAGCGCAAGAGCTGAATTTCCCTGATGCGCAATTCCTTGGTAAAAGGTTAAATTAAGACTTTGGTAACGCTAACCAGAGACAGTGCAGCCGGGCTTTTACCAACCAGAAGATGCGTAAAATGAGCAAGAAAACCGAACTAAAATTCCCAATGGCCGGGCCGAAAAGCTGGCGATTATTGGTCGTTGCAGGGCTATTGGGGTCGCTTGGGGCCTGTGCCACCAAAACTGAAGACTTGCCCCCAGCGCCCAATGTGATTCTGGTACCGGGCCATGGGGCCGGCGCAAACCTGCCCACCCCCACGCCCCATTATAAACTCGGTAAGCCCTATAAGGTTGCCGGCATCTGGTATTACCCCAAAGACGAGCCAAACTATGAGCGCCAAGGGGTGGCCTCTTGGTATGGGCCAAAATTCCATGGCCGCCTTACGGCCAATGGCGAACTGTTCGACATGAACCGGCTTTCTGCGGCCCACCCAAGCCTACCCCTGCCATCACTGGTGGAGGTCACTAATATGGACAATGGCAAGAGCGTGGTGGTGCGGGTCAATGATCGTGGCCCCTTTGCCCATGGAAGGTTGATAGACCTATCCCGGGCAGCGGCTGAAGAGCTGGGTTATCGCGACAAGGGCCTGGCCAATGTCAAGGTACGCTATCTCTCCAAAGCCAATTTGGCCGACGCGATTGTCAGCCTCAACGCGCCAGAAAATCCCCGTTCCGGTCGCCTCATGGCCACCAGCAAGGCAGAGCGTGATATGACCACGGTGGCGGTGCGGGTGGCCAGCGGGCCAGAAGACGCCACCATCCCCCAAGCGAATAAGCCCCCCGAAAGGGGACCCGTGGTCGGGGTGCCGGTCACCATCACCAATGCCAATCTCAACAAAGAGGCGAGCAGTGCTATAGAGCATGAGACCCTAGAAGGGCATAAGGATTTCTATCTGGTGCAAGTGGGGGCGTTTTCGTCTGCACAAAACGCCAATCAGGCATCGATTCGTTTTGCCGACAGCCAGCCCGTGCGTATGTCGCGGTTAAAGAATAATCAGGGCCGCGCCCTCTACCATGTGCGTCTGGGACCGTTCACCAGCCGATCAGACGCCGAGCAGGCCCGAGCTGAAGCGGTCGCCGCAGGCTTTGATGATGCTCGCATTTTCAAGCCTTAAATAGCGCTGGTTTCGAAAAAATTTGTATATTCGCTCGGGGGGAGGGAAAAACAGCGCTACTCTTGTGGCGTAATCAGATTATAGTGCCCCATACAGCGTAGGCGCAGGCTCTCTCTCACTGTTTTTCATAGAGGGAAAGACCTCAAAAAAGGCTCAAGACAAAAGACTTATAGTAAAAACATGGCGATTATAAAATTTCTTCCTCTCATTCACAAATGGCATAACCGCTCGCTTCAGTTCTTGCTGAGCCTGATGTTGTGTGTGTCTTTGGGCGCGGCCCTGTTGTGGGCGCCGGCCCAAGCGCAAAGCATCAGCCCGCGCATCGCCACGAAGGCAGAATATGCCCTGATCATGGATTATGAGACCGGGCAGATTTTGTTCGATAAAAATGGCGAAGTGCCCATGCCGCCAGCTTCCATGAGCAAGCTGATGACCGTGGCCATCCTGTTCGACATGATCGAGCAAGGAGACTTATCACTCGATAGTCAATTTAGCGTGTCCGAAGCTGCATGGCGGCGGGGCAATGGCACGGGTGAATCCAAAATGTGGGTGCTGGTTGATAGTAAAATAGCGGTGCGGGATTTGTTACGCGGCATCATCATCGCCTCCGGCAATGATGCTTGCCAGGTGGTGGCGGAAAATATTGCCGGATCGGAACAAGAATTTGCCAAAATAATGAACCGCAAAGCGGCCGAATGGGGTCTTACCCAGTCACATTTTGTCAATGCCACGGGTATGCCAGACCCGGGCCAACGTATGAGCGCCAAAGATCTCGCAACCCTTACCCGCAAGATCATCCATGATTATCCGGGGCTTTTCCCGATATTTTCAGAAGAGGAATTTACATGGTCGAAAATAACCCAAGCCAATCGTAACCCGGTTTTAAAAACCGTACGCGGGGCTGACGGCATGAAAACCGGACACACGGAACAATCTGGCTATGGCCTCGTCGCAACGGCTATGCAAAATGGTCAACGACGGATTATTGTCTTGAACGGGCTCGACAGCGCCGCCGCGCGCGCCCGTGAAAGCACGCATATGCTGGAAAAAGCCTTTAGCCTGTTTGACCAGCGCACTTTTTTTCGTAAAGGCGAAATTCTGGCCCAAGCGGATGTCTTTATGGGGCGCACGCCAACGGTTCCCTTAACCGTAGGGGAGGATGTGCAATTTCTCACCCTGCGAGCGGCTTTGGATAAAGCGCGCGCTGAAATTGTCTATCAAGGCCCCTTACGGGCCCCGATTATAGAAGGCGAACAGGTCGCAGTGTTGAAACTCACGCTGCCGGGGCAATCGCCGCTGGAATATCCGCTCTATGCGGCCCAACCGGTTCGCGAGGTTGGCTTTTTCAAAAAGCTGGGATTTGGCCTGCAATCCTTACTCACCCCACCCAATCTGGAAGAGAATGAAGCGTGAATAAAGGGTTCTTTATCAGCTTCGAAGGCGGCGAGGGCGGGGGTAAATCATCTCAAATCACCTTGCTCGCTGAGCGTTTGCAACAAGATGGTTATGAGGTGGTGCGTACCAGAGAGCCGGGCGGTCCCCCAACAGCCGAAGCCATTCGCCAAATATTGGTGGGCGAAGCAACAACCGCCTTGAGCGATTTAACCGAACTTTTGCTGATGAATGCAGCCCGGGCGGAAAATCTTGATAAAACAATTTTACCGGCACTGGCCGCAGGCAAAATCGTCCTCAGCGATCGTTTTGCAGATTCTACCAGAGCCTATCAGGGGGCAGCCGGCGGGGTTACCCCAGATATTGTCCATGCGGTGGAAGAGATGGTGGTCAGCACCCATTGGCCGGATATGACGTTCATTCTCGACCTGCCGGTGGCGCAAGGCTTCGCGCGTGTTCATGAAAGGGGAGAGGCCAATCGTTTCGAAGATAAGGATTTAAGCTATCACGATGCGGTTCGACAGGAATTTCTTGCCATTGCCGCTAAAGAACCAGAACGCTGTGTGGTGATGGATGCAACCCAGCCTTTGGACATTATTAGCGCCGAAATCTATTCTATGGTCAGCAAAAAACTAACGCTAAAGGTGGGACATGGCTAAAGCGTCGATAGCAGAACCAGAAGATTTACCCTACCCGCAACCATGGCAACGGGATCAGTTCATAGGGGACCAACAATTAGAAAATGTTGTTCGCCAGATGATAGATGCCCATCAGTTGAATAATGGTTGGATGATTACAGGCCCCGATGGTATCGGCAAGGCCAGTTTTGCCTTCCGTATCGCCCGGGCGCTGTTAGACCCAACCGCACTGACTGAAAAAAACGGCCTATCGATCGATAAAGATAGCCAGACATTCGATCTGGTAGCCCAACAAGCCCACCCAGATCTCATTCATTGCACGCGACCATGGGATGATAAAACCAAAAAACTTCGCAAAGAAATCGTGGTCGATGTCATCCATGACATGAAACGAAAATTATTACTCACCCCTTCCATGAGCAATTTTAGAATAGCGATTATCGACAAAGCCGATGAGATGAATCTTATTGCGACCAATGCTCTATTAAAAATATTGGAAGAACCGCCGCGCAATGTGCTAATACTGCTCTTATGTGATGCGCCCGGTAAAATGCTAGCCACCATAAGATCCCGTTGCCGCATGATGGAATTGCGCCCGGTCGCCCAATCACAAATTGAAAACCTGTTACGGCGAGAAGATTATTGCGACCCAGATGAAAGTGCAGGTCTCGCCATGGCCAGTAATGGCCGCCCGGGCTATGCGGTGCGCTTGGCTGTGGGGGAAGGGGGCAGGGCGCTATCTTTAATCGAAGATTTTATCGCCGGACTAACCGAGCGCCCCCGCCTATTCAAAGTAGCCGAGATTGTCAGTGCGCGAAAAGAAGACCAGCTATGGCGTACATTTCACCCTTTACTCTTGGAAACCCTGCAAACCGAAATGTGTGCTAAAGCCGCGATGGATAAGCAAATTATGCGTCATTTCCCCCATGCCTCGGTTCCTCAAATGTTATCCGCTTACCAACAAGCCCGCGATTTGCTTGATCAAGGTAATAGTCTCAATGCTGATCGGGGGCATCTGGTTATGGGACTTGCCAGCCTGTTTCGCACCCTAATGAAACCCGATCCGGAAATGGTGTGTCATGCTGGTTGATAGCCATGTAAACTTACACGCAGAGCAATTTAATGACGAGGCTGATGCGTTGGTCGCCCGGGCGCAATCAGCCGGTGTGGGCGCCATGTTGACCATATGCGATCAACTTGAAAACCTGCCCAAAGTCGAAGCCATTGCTGAACGTCATAAAACGGTATGGCATTCGGTTGGGGTGCATCCCCATTACGCGGACGGGGTGCAAAATGTCACCACTGACCAACTCATCCAATATGCCACGCATGCCAAAGCCGTGGCTATTGGCGAATGTGGGCTTGATTATTATTACAATCATTCACAAGCCAATAGTCAGAAAAAACTATTAGCCATCCATATCGAAGCCGCTCAAGAAACCGGTTTGCCGCTGATTATCCATACCAGAGAGGCCGATGATGATATGCAACTTATGCTGGAGACTGCCTATACCAAAAAACCGTTCACGCCTTTAATGCATTGTTATACCAGTGGTGAAAAATTGGCTCGTGCGGCACTGGCACTGGGCGGCTATATCGCCTTTTCAGGCATTGTAACGTTTAAAAATGCGGGGGCGGTTCGGGCCATTGCACGCCTAACGCCCTTGAACCGACTATTGATCGAGACTGATTGTCCCTATCTGGCCCCCGTTCCTCTGAGGGGAAAACGTAATGAGCCAGCCTATTTACCGCATATTGCTGATTTTCTAGCTCCCTTAAAAGAAATATCCCCAGCGCATTTTGCCGAGCAAACAAGCGATAATTTTTTCACCCTTTTTAGTAAGGCTGATAGGGGGGCATTGGGTGGGTAATAAAAACTATACGCGCCTTCGTATTTTGGGCTGTGGCTCTTCGGGCGGCGTGCCGCGCATAGGCGGCGATGATGGCCAAGGAGATTGGGGCGCGTGCGATCCAACCAATCAAAAAAACTATCGCACCCGCTGCTCCGCCTTGGTAGAAACTTCACCACACCCAGATTTTCCGCAAGACAAAACAACCCATATTCTCATCGACACCAGCCCGGATTTGCGCACTCAACTTTTAGCCGCGCGGATCAATCGCCTCGATGCCGTCTTCATCACCCATGATCATGCCGACCAGCTCCATGGGTTAGATGATCTAAGGGCTTTGGTTTTACGCAATCGAAAAGTGATCCCGCTCTACTATCACCCCATAACATCGCCGGAAATTCGAGAACGTTTCCGCTATTGCTTCGAGCGGGCAGAGGGGAGTTTTTATCCAGCCATCCTGTCGCCAAATATTATTGATACGCTTCACCAACCCATTCAGATAGAGGGAGCTGGAGGCATTGTTGAAATCGCTGCCTTTACGCAACAACATGGGGCCGTGCAGTCGCTTGGTTTTCGCATCGGCTCTGGACCTTTCGGTTTCTACTCCGCTGATGTTAGCGATTTATCGAACGAGAGCTTTGCCTTCATCCATGAATGTGCCTTCTGGGTGCTTGATGCGCTGCGCCGCACCCCGCACCTCTCCCACACCCACCTAGACAAGGCTTTGCAATGGCTGCAACAGGTCGGGGCCATGCGGGGCATATTGACAAATTTACACCTTGATATGGACTATCAAACATTGAGCGATGAATTACCCCCTCATATTCGCCCGGCCTATGATGGCATGGTCATTAATTTGCCTTGAAAAGGCGCTAAAATGTCGTTTGCCAGCACCCCATTGGTCTGGCACCATAGCGTTGGTGAGGGATGAATGGTCAAGCGATTAGGCATTATGTTTTTGGGGCTGCTACTCCTGCTAACCGCAGCCTTGGCCGCGCTTTATCACTTCCGCTTGTCCTTGGCAGAACATAAAATAAAACAGATCTTGACCGCACAAGGTTATCAGAATGTAGTGGTTAACTTAACCGCACTTCAATTCGATCGTTTGGATCTGAATAGGCTTGAGGCCCGCACCCCTTCTGGCGGAAACCTCATCATCAAGAATTTACGCCTCACCTATATTTATCACTTTCCCGACACAATAAGCCTCGACACACTCACCCTAGAGCAATTAGATTTACCCATCTTGCAAAAAAATACCCGCTGGACGATTGGCGGTTGGCCCTTGGGTCAACAAAAGCGCTCAGGCAAAATAGACCTGCGCTCTATCAAAATTGATAAAATAAACCTCTTGGCCCGCACCGATTATGGTCAATGGCAAGGGCAAAGCCATCTCGATTTTGACTTTACAAAAGGGGGCACTGTCACAGCGCAACTAAACGCCTTGCTGATTTTGCCGGATGGCAACTTGTTGCCCCCCCTGAAATTCGATATTGATCTTGGGCTTGAATCAACAGGTCAAATCGAGTTAAGAGGCAAAATCAATCAAGAGCTTCACTCTATGGGGACCGTTTTACCCACATCGTCCCTGAATCTTGATATCAAAGGCAATGATTGGCGTGATGCGCTGGAAAGCCCTAAAAATTTAAATCTATCAATCCTCATAGATGGCAAAATCAGCAACGCTCCCGTAAATCTTTTACCGGGAGCCAATATAATCTTACCTCTATTGGAAGAAAGCAAAAGCGAACACTTTTCGGTGGCCGTGAATGGCGCACTGGAATGGCGTCAAACCCGACTAACACCTGCGCAAGACGGGCAGGCCTTACGTATGACCCTTCTAACCGATTCTGGATTAGATGTTCAACTGAGTAATAGGGATGATTTCCAAATAGCTGCCAATAGCCAAGAGCTGCCAGATCAATTGACCTTCGATATTGTGGCGCGCAACGGTCTAGCAAAAAACCTCAAGGGCGAACTTATTTTTAAAGACACAGAGGGCAAAAAACATATAAGCGGCTTTGTTCAGGCGGAGCAATGGCGCATCAATAATTTCGTGATTGCCCCTTTTGTCAATGAATTTGACCTCACCCTTTCAAATAATCGTCTCTATGGCACCATCAAAAGCGACAGCCTTTTACAACGTTTCCAGGCGCAAAATAGCGTTTTGGAAAACATGCCTATCACCGGCCTATTCAATCTGGAGACAGATTTTGCCAAAGGGGAAACCCATATTTCGCCGAACAATCAATGCACTCTTTTAGGTCGTCCATATTTTCGCCTTGAGGCTCTGTCTATCAGTTTGAAAAATTTGCGCTTTTGCCAAAATAGGACGGCAGACCCCTTACTGACAATTCTTCATAAAGCTCAAAAGCCCCTACATCTGCGCCTCACCGGTATGTTGAAAGGGCAGAACGCCACCATAAAAATGGGGGAGACCCTGATCACCGGATTGCCCCCAACTGTCCGGCTAACCGCACATCTGCACCCGGACGATGCACAAATTGAGGCACAATTTTCTGGTGCGAAAATGAAAATTAATGATCATATATTGGTGAGCGGTCTCGACGCAAAGGCTGACATTAAAACCAGCCAAGGCACTCTTGTCATGGAGGGGCTAATAAACAAAGCCCGCGCCCATGACCTCAGCCAACCGCAACTCTATGAGGATGTATTATTTACCGGCAAGGCTCGCCTCAATGATCAAATGCTTCAATTTAACGGCGATCTATTGACAAAAATAGACAACAAAACCCCGCTTTCCTTTGCTGGCGTCACGGGGGGCTATGATTTAAGCAAGGGGCAGGGGGGCGCACGCCTATCCATCGAAAAAATGGATTTCAGCCCAGAAGCGTTGCAACCAAGCGATTTATCACCCGCTCTAAAGGGTTTTATGGAAAACGCCACAGGCTCCATTGATGGTTTCATCGCCATTGACTTTGCTCAAGAAAAAACCACCAGTCAGGCCAGCATAAACCTCAATCAATTAACCTTTTCCGGCCCCACCAGAGCGGTAACCCAAACCGCTGGGTTGAATGGCACAATTAAATTTTCTTCCCTGTTCCCCTTAATCAGCGAAGGTGAGCAAAAGGTTGCCATTGATCTTATCGATCTAGACGCTTTGCAATTAGAGCAGGGGACTATAAATTTTGAACTTGTTGGTGATGATAGACTCTATATTCGCAATGCCTTATGGCCATGGTTCGGTGGCGAGCTAACAATCGCCAATGGCAATATTCCACTTAATAATGAAAAATCGACGGTCTTGATGCGGGTTGAAAATATCGATCTTGGCGCCATTGTTGACTATATCAATCTCGCAGGCCTATCGGCTACGGGACGCATCTCCGGCGATATGCCCCTGATCTTCGAGCAAGGCAGCGCGCGCATTGAAAATGGTCTGTTACAAACCAATGGCAAAGGGGTTTTGTCCTATGAAGGCGAGGCGCTTGATAGGGCCACACGCTCTCTCGGGTCATCCGGTGAGTTAGCAGTGGATGCCTTAAAACGGTTTGAGTTCGATCGCCTGATTTTGCGCATCAATGGCGCTCTGGATGGGGATATTGCTATTGGCTTGACCATGGAGGGCAACAATCCCGCCCTCTATCAAGGGGTTCCCATTAAATATGCGATCAATATAGAAGCCCCTATTTCAGGCCTCATCCAACAGTTTAAAACCGCCACCAATCCGGCCAGCAAGGTTATTGACGGCCTCGGACAAAAAGTTGGTGTCGACCTCGTGATTGAAGAAAGTTCTGAAAATCCATAGGCTTATGCCCTATCTACAGGGTTCACAGGCGGGTGAAAACAGCGCAATGATTTCGCCACATTTCGCTCTATACTAATTTTAGACTATAGTGATTTTGGACTAGGCTCACCAATGACAAGTTTATGATTCTAAGAACTTGAGTGACAGATGAAACAGGCGAATGAAAGAGTGACTATGCCGACACTTAAAGATACGAAATTTCCTTTATTGCTTCCACTTCTCGCCCTTGTGCCCACAGCATGCGCGACCGTCAAGATTCAAGCACCGGATAAACCCATAGAGATTAATCTCAATGTCAAAATTGAGCAGGAATTGCGTATTAAGTTGGACCGTGAAATCGAAGACTTAATTGCTGACAATCCGGATGTGTTTTCTTAAAATCATAAACTGGGGATAATAAGATGAATAGATTTAGCTCAATGATAAAAATATTGTCGCTCTCGGCTTTCATGTTGGTTTTCAGCCAGGCGGCGGTTGCACAAAACCCAACCATAGAGACCGCCAAGGCGCAATGCCTTATTGGCGAACAAATAGACGGCTATCTTGGGGTTGTATCAGGCAAAAAACCAACTACAGAGCAATTGCGTGAAATGCGATCCATCAATCAAAAGCGCAAAATCATCTATGCGGATTTGGCCAAAAAAAACGGTGTAACTGTCCAGGTTACCGCGCAGCTAACGGCTGAAAAACTGATCGCCAAAGCAGACCCCGGTGAATGTGTGCAAATGGCTGATGGGAAATGGGCCATGGTACCGGCAGTCAATTAAAACTGTTTCAGAGCAGGCTTGTTGCTGCTCCCTTTGGATTTGTGCTAAATAAACCGATAAAAAGGCGCGTTTATGCATCCGGAATCAATCGTTATCATTGCCATCTATCTTGCCTTCGCCTTATTGGAAATATGGCGAACTGATTTTTTCCATAAAAAAAATCAAGCCCGGGCAGACGGGATATTTGAATTGATCTCGACCTTGGCGCTGTTGGGTCTAACCCAACCTTTGGTCCTGTTCTTAAGCGCCACATTGGCGCATATGGTTGTACCGCAATGGCAGGGAGCTTTAGGTGGAATAAACCCGATTCTCGCTTTCGGCCTTTTCTTAATCTTTGATGATATGACCCAATATTGGTGGCATCGCGCCTGCCATACATTTCCACTCATCTACAAATTGCACCGGCCGCACCATAATGCTGAATATATGAGTGTACGGGTGGTTTATCGCAATAATTTATTCTTTTATCTGTTGATGCCCAGCCTGTGGCTATCGGGCTTACTCATCTATCTGGGGCTGGGTTGGGTCTATGCCATATATGTGGTGATGAAACTTACCATCATCATCGGCGCCCACTCAGATGTAAAATGGGACGAGGGGCTCTATAAGATTAAGGCGCTGTCACCGGTCATGTGGCTGGTAGAGCGCACCATATCAACGCCATCCACCCATCACGCCCATCACGGCAAGCACAAAGCAGATGGCATCACAAATTACAAAGGCAATTACGGCAATATGTTGTTTTTCTGGGATGTGCTATTCGGTACCGCTAAGATCACCAGACAATATCCGGCGGAATATGGCGTCGAAAATCTGCCGCAAACCAATCTCGCGGAGCAATTAGCCTGGCCCTTTTTTAAGGCCAAGAGTATGGAAGATAAGGACATCTCTGAGCCCGCCACAAAATAATTATAACGACCAGCCAATAGAATATTCATTGAATATAATAAGGTAGTTTATTATAATTTGCGACAATATCAATTGTGCGTATTTTATGTGGCAAAACCCAGCCCAGCCCTTTAAAGCCTCTTTTGCCGCTCAAGCCCCGTAATCGGCGACAAAACGCCGCAAATAGCCGATCCATTCCTCAGGCAATTCCACTGCAAAAAAGACCTGTGCAAGGATTAGATCGATCATCACACCGGCCCCAAGACCGGAAATAATGAAACCAATGCCAACCAAATTCGCCAGTTTTTCGCGACCCCGATCGATTAAGATATACCGCAAACCTGCACCAGCATGGGCGAAAACGCTTGCCACCATCAGGAAATAATATGGGGCGAAATAATAGATAAAAGGCGGCCCGTCCATCACCGATAATGGCCAGTAAAATGTCGTATCAAGATCCTGATCAATGCGCGCAAAATATAACGCGATCAAATGTTCGCCCACGGTAAAAAAGATTAATGCTCCGGAGATGATCTGCACCCAAGGCCAAAAGCCTCGCGGTCTCTGCTGCATTAAGGATTTTACCCAAAGCACAGTACCGACGCCAAGCTGTATAATAACAGCGCCAATGATTATCGGTTCAACCAACGGGTTGCGATAGATCAACCGCAATTTCTTTTGTAGTCCATTATAAAATTCAACCCCAAAAATACCGCTCAGATGGTGACTGAGATGAAGCATCAGAAAGCTCAGCACCACGAAGCCTGACAAGCGATGGATGCGCCGTAACATCATCCGCCCCCTACCCCTCTATGGCGCAGCCTTTGCGCGCATAAAACCCTTTGGAAAAATAATCATATTCGGTGGCAGTACCGGAACAAATTTGTAATTGATTGACCTCAGGCCCCGATACATCACCAATAAAACAGCGCCCGACAATGCGCCCATAGCGATCAATATCCACCTGCACACATTGGAGAAACTTACCCTCAGCAATTTTTTTCAGTGAATTGGTGGCCTGCGCATAGCCCGGTTCATAGCGCTCTGGGGCGTCTACCCCGAACAGGCGAAATTGCCGTTTTTCACCTTCCAGATAGAGACTGTCCCCGTCCACAATATAGCGCACACGGCCGGTGAAATGACCTTGATCTTCCGGGGCTTCCCAGCCTTGGGCATAGGCGCTGGCTTGACGCATCCCTGCCTGTAGAATTGACCCATCGATCAAACCGCCCCAAACGGCCCCCAACAGAACCAACCCCAAGGCAAATGAAGCGATGATAGGCCAAAATCGTCGAATTTTCTTATTCCTATATTTGCCCATGGGGGTCTCCTATTGATGGGTATAAAAATAATGGTTCCAGCACTTCTACACAGGCTTGCGATAGGCTAAACAGAAGCCCATTGGCAGCGCAAGGTGGCAGCCCTGTGTCTACTATAATTTCTATCTATTCGGAGTATCACCCCCATGAATAAATTACCCCTTTTGGCCACCAGCCTTCTTGTTTTTTCCGCCCTTTCGGCCTGTTCCGCCCAATCAGACACTGCCACTGAACAAGCCAATGC
>JALWRV010000364.1 GCA_027080545.1 Parvularculaceae bacterium | reverse complement strand
ATATCATGCCTGCAGGGGTTTGTCTCGGCGGGTTGAACTATGCCTTTATGTTTTCGGCCATTCCGAAAACCAATGCGTCGATTGTTGCGATTGTGCTTGAATCCTATGTGCCCATCGTGATGATTCTCTCGACCCTGTTTCTTCACGAACGGATTGGCTGGCGGCGCATTGCCGGCATGATAGCGGCTTTTTCTGGTGTGATGGTCATCGCGTCGGCCAAAGGCAGTGGTGATTTCGGGGTGGCCCCTTTACTCGGGATTTTTCTTGCCTTCTGCACGGCGGTGGCTGAGGCGGTAGGGGCTATTCTGGTGAAAAGCACGAAGGGGGTTAAGCCCTTGTCCTTATTGGCCTGGTTTGCGCTGGTTGGTTCTGTGGTGTTGTGGAGCGCAACCTTGATCCTAGAGCAGGGGCAGGGGGCCGCACTGAACCCGGATAATCGTTTTGGGCTTTTTGCTGCCCTTGCCTATTCGGTGGTGCTGGCCTCTTTGTTTGGTCATTCCACCTATTATTGGCTGATCTCGAAATTGCCCGTCTCGCAGGTTTCTTCGGCGACCATCGTGGCAACACTGGTGGGTGTGGTGTCGTCAATCTTGATTCTCAAAGAACCGCTGGGGTGGCAACTATTGGTTGGGGGGGTGATGGTTATTGCCGGGGTGTGGGTGATTATCCAGCGCAGCGCCCATGATGATAAAACCCCGACCGAAACCATTGCACCGGCGGAAAATTAGTTCATTGTAAGCCTATGACAATCAAGCTCACCCATCAGCCATCGCCCAATTTTGACCAGCGCATAGCAGGGCTTATTGATATGGTGGTGCTGCATTATACGGGCATGGAAAGCGGGGCGGCGGCGTTGGCGCGGCTTTGCGACGGGGAAGCAAAAGTATCGGCCCATTATCTCATTGAGCGATCGGGCAGGATTTATCAATTGGTCGAAGAGCAAGATCGGGCGTGGCATGCGGGGCGATCTCATTGGCAGGGGGTGGATGGGGTGAATGATCGCTCCATTGGTATCGAATTGGTTAATCGCGGTCATTGGTTCGGCTATGAAGATTTTCCTGAAGCGCAGATTATCGCCTTGGTGCAATTGCTCAATGATTTGCGCAAGCGCCATAAAATTTTACCCACCCACATTGTCGGCCATTCGGATGTAGCCCCGGACCGCAAGGAAGATCCGGGAGAGAAATTTCCATGGGGGCGACTGGCCCAGCAAGGATTGGCCTTGGCACCGTTCGCGGGAGAACCTGCGCCGGCTGCTTCGTTGCCGGACTATGAACAAAGCCTGCAGCTCTTGCAGGAGATTGGCTATGGGATAAGGGGGCCTCATCATGGGGCGGCACTGTTGGCCTTTCAGCGGCATTTTTGCCCGCAATCGCTGGGTCAGGGGTTTGATCCTTTAACCCGTACCGCGCTTCAACATCTGGCGCGTCAAACAAGAGAAATCCTTACCAAAGCCTAAAAATTTCTTTTCACATTGCCCCTATGCCATGGGAAGGGTTTTTAACCTTCTTCCTTTACCTTGTTCTTTAAGGTAAATATCGGAGAAGAAAATGATATTGGCAAAATGGCTGCTGCGGGCGACGACCCTTCTTGTTTTGACCAGTGTGAGCGCCTGCTCTTCCTTGTCAAATAATCCGTTTAAAGACAAAAGCGCTATAATGCCGCAATCAGGTGCTGTTGATGCGACCTATGCGGGACAGGCCACCCAATATGCGGTGCAAAATGCTATTGCGGCACCACGTCAATGTTTTGCGCCGGAACATCAAACCGGGGCGCCGGTCATGTTCAATCGTGAGTCGATTATTGATCAGCCGGTTTTGATCAAGCGCGAACCGCAAAAAGTGCCCAGCCATCCGACGGCTAATCGTAATTTCTACTGTGCGGCTTTTGCTTATGCGGTGGATGAGCGTGGACGGGTTACGGATATTTCGACCTTATATAATTCCCATCCCGGACTTGCGGGTATCGACTTTGCGCGCGCCGCAAAAAAAACCTTGAAGCAATGGCGCTATGAGCCGGGACAAGTGGATAAAGCCCCGGCGAAATTTACCGGTTTAAGCACCGTTTTTTACTATTCGTTTGAGGGGTAATCAGTTTGCGCCCGGGGCTTGACCTCGACGCGCAGGGGGTAGGGGGCAAGAGGAGACCTGCTGGTGATGCGTATCACGCACTGGCGGGTCTTTTCTTGAGGTCCTGATCTTTTTGAAAATCGGTTTGCCACTTTCCAGATAAGTGCTCTATATCCCTCCCATGACCGATAATCTTCCTTTGACCAAAAAAATTGCTGCGGCCCTGGACCTCGACGTGCCCAAGGGGGCGTTGGTGGTGGTGGCCATGTCTGGCGGTGTGGACAGTTCGGTCAGTGCGGCTCTGTGCCATTATGCGGGTTATCAGGTGGTTGGGGTCACCATGCAGCTTTATGATCACGGGGCGGCTGTGGCGAAAAAAGGAGCCTGCTGTGCGGGGCAAGATATTCACGATGCTCGGCGGGTGGCGGACAATTTGGGCATTCCCCATTATGTGCTCGATTATGAAGACCGGTTTAGCGATGCGGTGATGGAAGATTTTGCCGATAGCTATTTGGCAGGTTCGACGCCGGTGCCGTGCATCCGCTGCAATGAACGGGTGAAGTTCAAAGATTTGCTGACCATGGCAAAAGAGCTAGGGGGGACGTGCATGGTTACCGGCCATTATATCGCCCGCACTTTGGGACCGGATGGGGCTGAGCTACACCGGGCGGAAGATGCGGATCGTGATCAAAGCTATTTTTTGTTTACCACCACCCAAGAGCAGTTGGATTTTTTGCGTTTTCCCTTGGGTCATCTGCCCAAAGCGACGGTGCGTGATATTGCCCGAGAATTGAATCTGGTGGTGGCGGACAAGCCTGACAGTCAGGATATTTGTTTCGTGCCGGAAGGAAAATATAGTCAGATTGTTGAGCGCTTGCGCCCCGGCGCGGCAGAGCCGGGCAAGATTGTTCATGTGGATGGTCAGGTGATGGGGGAGCATCCGGGGGTTATTCATTATACGGTGGGTCAGCGGCGCGGGCTTGGTGTTGCCATCGGTGATCCGCTTTATGTGGTGCGTCTTGATGCGGATAGGCGTGAAGTGATTGTCGGCCCGCGAGAAGCTTTGCTCACCAAAGAGATTTTTGTTGGTGAAGTTAACTGGATAGGCGAGGGGGAAAGGGTGCCGGACGGGGTTAAAATTGCCGTCAAGGTGCGCTCCACGCGGCCTCCCAAGCCCGCAACGCTGAGGCGGGACG